>JBKHIS010000022.1:0-16231 GCA_046538535.1 Hadesarchaea archaeon
CCAGCCAGAGGAAGGCAAAGATAACAGCAGGAACCGAAATAACAGAGCCCTTATCTCAGGGAAAACTGAACCACTAGCACCAGTAAGCGTCATCGTTAATTCAAACGCTAGAACTTTCGACCTTAACGCAGACGAAAATGGAAACTTCCAAGTAGAAGTAATAGGCTTGGGTGAAGGCCCTCACAGCCTTAAAATAATAGCCGGAGACGGGAACAGGAACGGACTCTTAGACGGCCCCGACTTAGGTGGGTGGAATGGTTTCGGGGAGGAAAAAGTAGAGGACGAGCTTTTGGCTGGAGCGCATCAACACTACAAAATCCCGCTCGAATTCGATCCTTTTGGGATACAATTCTCGGAAGACAGCGGAATTTTGCAAGAAGAACTTCAGGAAAACAGTCGGACGCTTATAGAAAGAACTCCGGAAAATATTTTGGATATTAAGTATAAACACCATGATCAGATTATCGAAGATCTTCTTCATGCCAAAAGACTCGCCGAAGAAGTAGACGGAACCATTGAAAAACAGGACAAAGTAAAGGAAGCCTGGATCGTTTCATGGAAGGAAAATCACGAAAACAATTTTGAATATGAGGAAAATCTAAATTCCCTTCTTTCCAAACTCGAGCAAGATCCGAGTGTGAGAGACGTCGAAGTGGATCGTGAAACAATTAAGGAATACCTAGTCGAGTGGATCGAAACAAAAGAGTTCGAACATTTTGAATGGTTTAGTAATAAGCTTTCTAAATCAGAAATTGAGGAAAAAGGTATGGAGCTCGTTTCTACTCGGGGCGAACTCGATTACCTCATAAGCTATCAGCAGATGGAAAACAAACTCGAGTGGTCGGAAAACCCAGAGCATCCAGGTGAGATCTTAGACACAGAAAACGAATACCTAATCGAATGGAAAGTTACCAAATCGGATTGGTTTGAAACGCCAAACGCCATTGATGGGGATATATTGGAAACGAGAAGCGAGGTTGTGGACCAGGACTACATATACGACCGCTATGTTATGAGAAATATTACTGATACAGAATATCAGATAGAATGGACAGAGAGCGAAAAAGAATACTTAATAGAATGGGAGACCGGAGGCGTTGAAAGGAACTGGTTTGACAGTCCAGAAGACCACAAAGGAGAAGTAATCGATAATAAAAAGACCCAAACGGATACAAAGTATATTTACGATTCCCATCCCGATGACCCTGACGTGGGGCAAGTCCTTGAGTTAGATGAGTATCAGGGCAGTTCCTATAAACCATCGCCAAATTCCTGGACGTACCACTACATTGAATCGAAACCAGTTTACGAAACGGAATATCTCATTGAATGGTCAATAAGCGACACAAATGCAGAATGGTTTGATAGTCCTAACGCCCACGAAGGAGAGGTAATTGATACCAGAATCGATAAAACGACCAGGGTAGGATGGTTCAGCAGCCCCAATGAAAAAAACGGCAAAGTAATAGACACCAGAACCTCAATAGTGGACAGAGAATGGGTTAGAGAGGGGTCCCAGACATTCGATACGCATCAAGGTGAATCCTTTCAGCCGAATTCAAACGTAAAATACGAACTTCGAAGAACCAGAGACAAAAAGAAAACCCGCTACTTAATAGAATGGACCGAAACGATTTCTGATTGGTTTGAAAGTCCAGATGATCACGTAGGGCGCGTGATTGACAGCAGACCAAAAAGATATCTCTATAGCTGGACCGAAAAAAACAATGAGACAAGGTGGTTCGATGAACCAGAGGATGTACCTGGAGAGATTCTGAAGATAGTCGATACGGAACAGACTTCAACCGAAGAATGGGGGTACCGCTGGACCACAGAAGAAACAGAGACCCACAGAGAGTGGTTGGATAGTAACAACCAAGATGGCAACGTTATACAAACAAGGGAAACGGAGGAATTTGGCCTCAAATGGACAAGTTTAGAAAATGAAGCGTTTGGAATGGACCGCCGCGAGGACGCATACAGGTTCCTAGCAGATCTACACGATAGAAAAAACGCTTACAATATAACAATAGATCGGGGTCAAGCGCCGTTACTGGAAAACTACCTAGTTTCTTGGAAGGTCCCTCAATCAGTAAAGAGAAGATATTTAGAAAGGTACAGGATTGACTACTTGCCGTTATCGCCAAAATCAAAATCGACAAGCTTCGAGGTAGCCTCCAGAAACAACTATTCGGGAAAAGTTAATCTGAACACAAAAGGATCGGAAGAAGTACTTAAGAAAATAACCCGAGAAAATATAGAGCTAAACTCTTCTGAGATGGTCGATTTGTCTATCACTCCGAAATCCATCACAAACTCAACGCATCCAGTAACCGTCAGTGGTAAGACACCGGATGAAAGAGGAGGAGATTCAGACACCTACATGCTATTTCTGGAAACCGAAGCGGACATATCCAACACTCGCACGAAGGAGGTGGAAGTCTGGGAGGACCTAAATGACAAAACATCACTCATTGTGACTGCCTTAAGGCAGGTAAGTAGAAACGGCAGTCTCGCCTACGAGCAGATGGACGCAGAGATAAAAGTCGACGGAGAAAAATGGACAAACTCAGGAAACGAAAACCGTTCAGTAGATCCAGGATATCACGAAGTCAGCTTCGGGAACGTGGATGGATACAAAACGCCCACCTCAAAGGAAGTCTATATGGTCTCGGGCGAGAGTCAAATTATAACGGGTTTATACAAAAAGAAGGAATCTCATCTATTAAATATAAAACTGAATCCAGAAGACGGTGGCAAAACTTCCCCTTCCTCCGGAATGCATAGGTATCACTACGGAGATAGAGTGGAAATTGAGGCCGATGAAGAACCTGGATGGGAGTTCGAAAAATGGACTGGGGACAGAAAGAGAGACCTTAGCTCCACACATCTGTATATTACTAGAGACAAGGAAGTTACGGCACACTTCAACCCTAAACTTTCTATATTCTGCAAAGGACCAGGTTCCTTAAGAATTATCGAACCAAAAGGAAATTCAGTCCAAATTGAGAAAAAGACAAACAAAACGTACGGTTATGGATCCAAGGTAAAAATAGAAGCCAAATCCGAAGGAAACGGAGAATTCAAAGGATGGGAGGGTCATATCGGAGAAATAGACAAAAAGGATCACAGCCTTGAGGTCGAGATGGACAAGCCTCGGACAATCACTGCCAACTTCGAGGAGAGAAAAGAACAGAAGAAAAACAGAGGAGAGAATAGGTCGGGTACTCCGAGATTCATCGCATACGTGATGGTGAATAAGAGCGTACCACCAGAGGAATACAAAGATTTGGAAACCTTTGATGAAAATCATCAGATAAGGGAGGGATACATACGATACGCACCGTTCCAAGGATTCTATCTGATGGATAAAAATCATGACGGAGTAAGGGATAGCATTGTATATATCGACGGGCTCGCACATCTGGAGGCGGAAAACGGATACACTAGATTTTCACAATTCAACCTTAAACCGAAGAACTTGAAAAACGACTCCTGGGGTTACTTCCTCAACAACGAACCGATCTCGGAAAAAAGAGAGTTCCTCGAAGCGCCAAAAAGTATGGGAGACGAGGAGGTGGACTCGCTCTGGTGGACAATTGCGGAGGCAGGGCAAAATGCCTCCTGGCTTAACGACGACGAAGATAAAGCCTTCTTCCCTGGATATCACCAGATCATAGAAGATATCGAAGGTTACCTCCCATATGATCCAGAGGATAATCTAGGAATGAATGCGCTTTACTGCGGATCTGAAACTACAGCACACCTCTTTGAGGCTAATGGTCCAACTGGAAGCAATGTAGTCGGACCCAACGAACACACTATGGAGGCTTGGAGAGACCTCTGGATCAAGGCTAATGAGTCTTTAAGCCAGGGAGATACTTATTAAAATATTCAAATCTAAAGGTGCTTAATCTTGAAAAACGGACAGGCAAAAAATATTGGCCCCTTACTTATCCTTACGATAGGAATAATTGCAATTTCCTCCCTATACATACACGTATTTGAACCAACTCTACCTGAAAAAACCATAAACCGAATAGAAGAAACATTCAAAGAAAACGCAGAAAAAGAAGAAGAAAAATTCAATCCCTACGCCCTAGACAACAGCCCCGATGAGCTATCAGAAATCACAGCGAAAGACAACTATGAATACTTCATATGGACAGCGTACTACAAGCTCATGGAATCTGATAGAGATCTAGAATACATGTACGCGTTCTTCCCTGCACCAGAAGTAGAAAACAAAGGACTACACGAACCCGTCGTCACACAACTCAACAAAAAAGCCCCCGGAAACCTCTGGCTACAAGACAACACAGGAAAAATTCATACAGCAAAAGGAGTCACATGTGGATACGCCCACGAAAACTCGTCCTCATGGTGGTATGAAGGTGTAGGGAACAGCTCATACGGAGGCTTCCATTTAAAAAAAGGGTCCTGGAAACTTTGCTACGGCTGGACTAAAATGGCAAGAACATCCCACCCATTCATCGAAAACATGGCATTCAAAGCCAGACAGATATTCAGAGTTAAAGAAAACATCGCACCACATATAACAATCCGCGACAATCCCTATACACCTAAATCAGAATACACGCTCGGATGCACTTACGAGCCAACTAATGTTTATCTTACAAGAGAAATGGGTGTGAAATTGGAAAAAGTTACAGAAAACGGATCCATCACGCTAGAAAACGTCTACAGAAGACATTATGTAGAGAACTTTGAACGCAAAAAAACAATTGAACTTGAAAAAATAAACGTCTTCGATTAGTCACCTATAATCTGATACCCACGAAATAGTTACTTCAATTTACATGCTTAATAAACGATCTAAACAATTGCAGAAATGTCCTCCCCCTCGACTCCATGCTCTTCTTCAAATTCTCGCGCGATCTCCTCAAGACCTGTTTCATGATCGGGTTCCCTCGATTTTCTCTCCCTCACATCCACAAAAATCGGATGATTCACGGCCTCCCCCACCACCAAAGCCTGACCTACCGGTAGGGATGAAATAATGTTAACGATATCCTTGGTAATCCTCTCAGAGGATTTCTTTATGTGATCGAGGTCATATGGGTTGGTAACTCTAAGTATTATATTAGTGTTAGCTTGAGACAAAACAGTCGTAGAAAGCTTCACGGGCCTCTGGCTGACAAGTATCAGAGAGGCATAAAATTTCCTCCCTTCCCTGGCAACGGTCCTTAGCACCGAGCTCGAAATCGCAGAGTTCTGGGACGGAGCGAACTGATGTGCCTCCTCCAGCAATAAGTTAAAAGGGGGAGCCTTTCCTGCCTTCCGCTTGTTAAATAGCTTTCTTGCGAAGTAAGTTAAAATGACTCTCTTCTTTCTGATGCTATACAATCCGCTAAAATCCAGAATTGCCGTTCTACCGGGATTCACCAGCTCCTCCCAAGGTGGATAGTCACTTTTGCCAAATATATCAAGTGACTTCAAATCGTAAAGCCTATCCAAAAGAGCTCTCCGAAGCTGTTTATTCGAATCCTCATTCTCCTTCACCTTGCTTATAACATCGTCTAAGTCGTATCTACCCTTACCCGACCTCATATCGGACCTCAACTCGCCTAGTATTCTGTTCAGCTCCCGAACCTGGCTACCTGACATGTCAGGGACGAACTCCTGAAAGCGGTAGGCGGACATACTTGGCACTCCAATTTTTATGTTGCGTCCACGGATTACAGTCGCCCGATCGGAATAATCTTCGCCATCTTCATGTGACTTGGCGAAAGAGGTATATTCCCCATGCACATCAACGACAACCGAGGCCACTCTACCGTCCTCCTTTCTCCGCTCAAGTAATTCCTCAATTAGAACAGAGGCCGTGTAACTCTTCCCCGCACCACTCATTGCAAGGATGGCCAAATGTTTTCTTAATAACTTTGTTAAATCCAGTCTCGCACTCAAATTATGGAATCGAACCTCGCCGAGATCAACCCCATTTCCCTCATCGATGCCGAGTAACTCAGCCAAAACGCTCCTGCCAACTTCATATACCTTGTCCCCCGGGGATACAGGAAACGTCGACTGCTTGAAACCTCCATCCGACTTTACGCCTGCTGTGGTTGCCTCCGCCACTATGTATTCCCACTTATCGGCAGGAAATATAGAAGTCAGGGTGTCCTCACCCTTTTCATACTCCTTGACGGAGTCTGGACGCATGAAATAACGATTGGTCTTCTTAAGATTCTGCACTTGTGCGATGACTTTGCCATCCACACTTTCTAATTCAACGAACTGACCTCTTCGCACTGGAATATCTTTGCCTCTGTCCGTAACAACAAAGGAAAATCTATTCGCAGAGGGTCCGTCGGAGGTACATATAACAGTTCCAATTTCCGAATTCATCAAAAAGGCCTCCTGTCGCCTCGTAACGTGAGCCTTGTAGTGAAATCCAACCTATCAGAAATGTTATCACAAAGAATTGAAATCTCCTCCTCAGCCAAAGATGCACGAGCATCGGCCTCTATCAAAACAGTAGGTAGAGCGCAGGACTCATGACCAGCGGAAAGGGCCGACAATAGGCCCGCAACTAAAGAAGTCTCCTCACCGATGCTTTCAGACCCGCTCAGAAACTCGATCCTCACAGGAGCGTCGTATGGAACAGGTTTTACGTAGAAAGCTTTTATCCTCTGTCTCCATGGACCCAAATCCTCCAAAAGTGGCGCAGGTGAGTCCGAATAATTAAAAACAAAGGTCCTTTCTCCTTTTTCAAGAAGACAGTCTAGAAAACGGGTATCTCTAGACTTTATTAAGGCATCCTTATTATTTTCCAATAAGGAGAGCTCATTTCGGGTAAGATCCGCTCTATCCAAAACTTCGGGAAAAATCTTTTCTCTGAATATTCTAGCCATTCTAGTACTCCTGCTATCCTTAACGGCACCTATCAAAAGAATTCCATTATTTGAACAGTATTCATAAAAATCAAGATATGAATTCAAAAGTTCCATGTATAGCGCCTTTGCCGTATCACTGGAAATGTGGTTGGAGTACTGAGGAACTACAGATCCGTCCATCATCATTGCATCAGGATTTCTATATTTGACCACTTCATTAGCAGTCCGAACCTCCTCTAGCTGTCTTTTCAAATTTACAAGGACGTCAAACTCCCGGGAATCTACAGGATCCTGAACGTTCATTAACTCGGGTACAGGCATTTGACTGGGGTGATATTCCACGTCATTGAGACTGCCGCCTTCGTATTCAAATACCGAAGAAACAGCCCTAACAAGAATAAGATCAAGTCCGTGAAGCGATTTGCTCAATACTCCACCGTCAACTCCCGCCACCGTCAAATTGTGTAGGGGATAATCTTCCACGTCATACACAAGTTCACGCTCCAGAATTCCATTATCCCTATGGGCAAGGCTATAGTTTTCCTTAAGACCTTTGAAAACCTTGGCAAGCAATCTTCTTTTCCTACCCTGATCCCTGATTTCCTCGGCTATCTCTCCAAGCTTGGTTTCAAGATCGCGATATTGCTCTAAACTTCCGCGCCTCTCGGACAAGGGCAGCATAAATCATCCTCCATCTTTTGAACCCTTTATATACTTTTAAAGGGAGAGGGGAGGGAGGGGACTGAAAGTAAAGATGGGTCCTTAAATATATGGATAGTCTCCGCTCAACCAGTCAAAGGGATTGAATTCCGATCTGTAAGAGTAGGTAACTCTATCGTAATCCAAGTCGTTCGAGGGGTTCTGACTTCTCAAAACTGCTGCGTTAACGTTCACCCATCGTCCGTCCAACTTCGAATAAAGGATAGCTATGATCCGACCATATTTTCCTCTGTAGGGCTCGTATCCATAAGCGAGATCGTCTATATCCAAATAGACAACTTCACCCGGTGCAGCCAGATTCTCGACCACTCGCTTAGCCTTCAAGGCCTCTCTATAGTGTTCAGTTCGCTCGTAGCCAGACTGAGTAATGTTATCCTCTAGACCATTATACTTTTCTTTAGCCGATCCCACATCGAGTTCTTTGGCGTCCACGCCAGCAAACCTGATTTTAGAGGGTCCAAGATCAATACCACTATGAGGATGCATCTCATCCAAGATTTCTACCCTCACCGTGTCACCATCGATGACTTCAAGGACCTCAGCCTTGTATTCAAGGTTCGGCGCAGCGGACTCCTCCTCATGAAGGTATGCCGACTCCACGGAAAAGTCTCCAGCAAAAAGAAATAGCAAAAACGAAAATGCTCCGATCAAGGAGATGATGAGAAAAATTTTATTCCTGCATATATTTTCCCAAAAGCTACCCATAAGGCTCCGACCGCTACACAATTGACGCGGAGAAGGTAATAAAAACAAAATCGTAGGCCCACATCCTTTAATAAGGTTGTTATATATACAACAATAACAGCATGGCTGAAAAGGTTCTACTACTGTGGGATATAAAGTCAAAGGGTTCAAAGGCGACGCTGTTTTACCGGGAACTCCGAGGATACAACTACAAAACAAAATCAGGAAAACGTCACAGCGAGGGGATCCTAGATAAACTCCCGGAGGACGTATGGGACTTTGTAAGTAGAAGCGCTTTAGTAGTGGAAAGAAACCACGCAAGAAAGGTAGAAAAAATATTCAAGAAGTACGACTCACACCTCAAATGGAAGAAATTCATAGTCGAAGAAGAATAAAAATAGTTGTTGTATATACAACAAAAACTTTAAAAGGGATACAGCCCAACCATATACCCGAGGTGTAAACTTTGAGTAAAGAAAAGAATAATGAAATTAAGCTAACTGTAGCGGAGGCCAGAAGACAGAAGGACGTAGGGAAAAACGTAGCTAGAGTAAGTAAAGCAGTAATGAACAAACTGAAAGTAAAGCAAGGAGACATAATAGAAATAGAAGGAAACAAAAAATCAGGAGCAATCGTAAGATCGAGCTATAGAGAGGACGAAGGCCTTGACATCATTAGACTTGACGGACTAGAAAGAAAGAACGCGGGCACTTCCATCGGAGAGAAAGTAACGGTAAGAAAGGCGGAAGTCAAAGAAGCCGAAACAGTGACGATAGCACCGACCGAGCAAAACATCCAAATTAGAGGTGGAGGCCAAGCCCTGAAAAAAAGTCTACTCGGAAGACCTATGTCTAAGGGAGACTTAGTTACCCCTACAGGCATGCAAGGAGATATCTTTTCTCAAATCTTTGGGGGAATGTTCCAAGAGATGGGTCCTTCATCATCGTTTGGACTCGGGGAAATTCGCTTCATGGTCACTAACAGCTCCCCTGACGGAATAGTTCTGATTACAAAGAGAACGAATATAAACCTCTCCTCACAGCCAGCGGAAGTCCAAGAGGCGGCGGCCCCAGCCGTGACCTACGAAGACATCGGAGGGCTGGACAAGGAGATCCAACGCGTGAGAGAAATGGTTGAACTCCCACTCAGACATCCAGAATTATTCGACAGATTAGGAATAGATCCGCCAAAGGGAGTCTTACTTCATGGTCCGCCTGGAACCGGAAAGACGCTTACGGCCAAAGCAGTAGCAAACGAATCGGATGCACACTTTCAGTCACTAGCAGGCCCAGAGATAATGTCAAAATTCTACGGCGAATCCGAAAAGAAACTAAGGCAGATTTTTGAAGAAGCCGAGAAGAATGCCCCTTCAGTAATATTCATAGACGAAATCGATGCCATTGCTTCAAAAAGAGAAGAGGCTACCGGAGATGTTGAAAAGAGAGTCGTGTCCCAGCTCCTAACGTTGATGGACGGGCTCGAATCCCGAGGAAAAATAATCGTTATAGCAGCAACTAATCGTGTCGATGCAGTGGATCCAGCCCTAAGAAGACCTGGAAGGTTCGACAGAGAAATCGAAATAGGAATACCGGATAGAGACGCAAGAAAAGAGATACTCCAGATTCACACGCGTGGAATGCCAATGGAAGACAACGTTGACTTGGATAATCTTTCCAACAATACACACGGTTACGTCGGAGCGGACCTAGCGTCGCTTGCCCGAGAGGCAGCTATGAACGCCCTAAGAGACATCCTACCGGAGATAGAACTTGACAAGAAGGAAATACCTTCAGAATTGCTAGAAAAGCTGAAGGTATCCAAGGAAAACTTCAGAAAGGCAAGACAACAGGTAGAACCTTCGGCCATGAGAGAGGTCCTTGTACAGGTGCCCGATACGAACTGGAAAGACATCGGGGGACTTGAAGATTCGAAACAGCAGCTGAAGGAATCTGTAGAATGGCCCCTGAAGAATCCCGAAGCTTTTCAACAGGTAGGCATAGAGCCCCCACGAGGAGTGCTTCTTTACGGACCCCCCGGAACGGGCAAAACCATGCTCGCTAGAGCTGTAGCGACCGAAAGCGATGCCAACTTCATTTCGATAAAGGGACCAGAACTACTCTCAAAATGGGTCGGAGAATCCGAAAAGGCGGTAAGAGAAACCTTCAAGAAGGCCCGACAAGCAGCACCCACGGTGATATTCTTTGATGAAATCGATGCACTGGTGCCTAAGCGGGGAATGAGGTCAGCCGGCTCCCAAGTCGGAGAAAGAGTGATAAGCCAATTGCTAACCGAAATAGACGGCCTAGAGGAACTCGAGGACGTAATAGTAATAGGCGCCACAAACAGGCCCGATCTAGTGGACCCCGCGCTGATGAGGCCCGGTAGATTCGATCGAGTAATGATGGTTCCCGCGCCTGACAGGGACGCAAGAGAGGAGATATTTAGAATACACACAAAGGAAATGCCGATCGCAGATGATGTCAACCTAAGCGAACTGGCCGATAGATCCGAGGGTTACAGTGGTGCCGATATTGCAGCGGTCTGTAAGGAAGCAGGAATTCTCGCGCTGAGAGAAGATATTAAATCGAACGAAGTCAAGAAAAAACATTTCGACAACGCCATGAAATCGGTAGGGCCATCGATAACAGACGAAATTACCGACACATATGAAGAATTTAAGAATAAATACGGTAAGGAAATTGGAGAAAAAGCAAAAGAGCAAATGAAAGCGTACTACTAGCTCTAAGGGCTAAAGTTAAACTACAGCAAAAAATAATATCTGTTTAGCTCATTTGCTTACTGGGTGAGTGATTGGTGTGTCTTCTTTTTAAGAGAGGACTTCTCCCAAAATGGTTGGAGACTACGGAGGTCCGTAGTCCAAAACATCCGCCACGAAAAACAAGAAAAATGTCAATTCGATTCTTGTTAATCAAGAGAAAAACCAAACCCTGAAGCTAAACAGATACTTTTTTTATTTATTTTTAAAGTCAGATTTTCATTGAACGTTTATCCCCTTTTACGTCGAACCCTACAATCCAAAGAGGTAAGAATAACATAAGTTAGATATTGGGTATTTAACAGACCCAAAAAGCAAAGAACCGAAAAATACAAACAATCCAACCAAGAGAAGTAAAAAGGAAAGCAAATATAGGGAGGTGAGATTTTCATGAAAGAACCCGAAGTGGATCAGGATGTTTGTCAAGGTCATATGGTGTGCGTTGGTATCGCTCCTGATGTGTTCGAAATAAATGACGCAGGCAAGTCCGAGGTCGTCGATCCGGATGGGGCAGAAGAAGCAACAATTCAACAAGCCATCGATGGCTGCCCGGTCGATGCGATCTCCTGGAAGGAATAATTCAGTAATCGGCCTATAGATATAATTCAGGTCACCGATTCATCGTTATTACAAATTTCTATAAATTCAGGGGGGATAGGTTCGGCCACAAAAACTTCTTCACTCGCTCTCTCTATTCTTATTCCATTATCTCTAGCCCTTTGGGCGTCTATTTTTAGTAAGACTGGATTGTCAGATCTTCTTTTTCCTACTTTTAGGGCATTCTCTCTTTCCTTGGAAAGGTGTACCCTCTTTCTTCCACTAGGTTTGAGTCCCTCTCTCATAATTTTTTTCGCTGCAGAGGGAGTGGTCCCATGGAATAACACGTCCTTGTTCGCCTCCGAAAAACAAGGGTCCACATCAATCGAATGACCGTACTTTGCCCGTATTTTCCCGGCATTTATTTCATATCTTCCCTTCAAATCGGAATCTACAATTTCCTGGACATCATCCAGCTCCATATCGTCCCACCTCTCCCTCAATTTCTCCAAAAGGGAATCCAAATCGGCGAAGCCGTCTCGGGATATATCCAGGCCGCTAGGGTTATGTCGCAAAAGATATGCCATATATTTACTAACTTTCTGGCGGTCCATGTTAATACCTAGAATAATCAAATATTGAAATAACTAGGGGTTTACAAATTATATATTCGCTTATATTTATCCATGGCATAGTCCAAGAAATAATCGGATTTCAGGCCCTCGCCGGTGATGGCCCTTATCAACTCATCGGTTCTATAAATCTTACCGTGTTTATGTATATTATCCCTTAACCACTCTCTAATCACTTCAAACTCTCCTTCCTCAATTCTACCATCAATGTTATCAATTTCCTTCCTTAAGGTTTCAAAGAACTGTGCAGAAAGGACGCTTCCTAGCGAATAATTCGGAAAATACCCTATGTATCCATTAGACCAATGAACATCCTGAAGGCATCCAACCGCATCGGATTGCGGTCTGATTCCAAGATACCTTTCCATTTTCTCATTCCAAACTTCCGGCACATCCCCAATGGATATATCGCCTTCAATCAGATCCATCTCCATCTCAAATCTCAAAACAATATGAAGATGATATGTAAGCTCATCCGCTTGGATCCTTACAGGATTGTCCTCCTTAACCTTATTTACAACCTTATATGCTTCTTCTAAAGTAGAGTCAAAACCGGAAAATTCCTCCTTTACTTTAGGAAGTAAATACCTCCAGAACGGTTTCGATCGACCAATGTGATTTTCCCATAACCTCGACTGCGATTCGTGAACCGTCATTTCGCGAGACTCCGCCAAGGGAGTACCATAAATCTCCTCATCTTTTGGTAGATTCAATCCATAAAGTGCATGACCAAATTCGTGAATCGTGCTAAATAAACCATTCAAAAAGTCATCGTGAAAACGGGTAGTTATCCTTGTATCGAACTGGGTGCCCATAGTGAAAGGATGGGGGGATTTATCAAGGCGGCCACGATCCCAACTGAAACCGAGATCATCCAATAGGCCTCGGGCAAAACTTTCTTGGCTCTCAGGAGGGAATCCACCTGAAAATAAGTTATCATTAAAATCAATATTTGCTTCCCTTATCCTCTGGATAAAAGGGATCAAATCCTTCCTAAGCTGGGTTAGGATTTTCTCCGCAACATCCAAACCAAGATAAGGCTCGTAATCCTGAAAAAGAACCGAGTAAGGCGGTGCTTCTGGATCGATCTCTCTAGCATACTCTCGCTTTAACTCCACCATTTTTTCCAGTAAAGGCTTGAACTTTCCAAATTCATCCTTTTCTTTGGCTTTCTTCCATTTCTGAAACGCCTCCGAAGAGGTTTTAGTAATTTCCGCAACCAAGCTGTTGGGAACGCTGGTAGCTCTTTTATACTCTCTCTTAATCTCTCTTACCACGGCCTTCTCGGGATCCATAAGTTCCTCTTCATCTATTTCATCCAATAGCTCGCCGATTTTTTCATTCGTCAGAAGATCGTGATAAATAGAAGACAGAGCAGACATCTGGCGTGACCTTGAGAAAGTTCCCGCATCCGGCATCATGACCTGTTGATCCCATCTTAAAACACCCTGCGCCTCTGAAACGCTCCTAATCTTCCTAATTTTTTCAAGGAGTTCTTCATAGGCATTTTCGGTATCGGACATGTTTAGCCTCTTATGAAAAACATTTGAAAGTTTAAATTTCTAACCGTTTTACCGTATTTCATTAGAAAAAATCCATTCTAAAACATACCACCATGGTGACCAAAAATCGTGCTGATCAAACCATCCCTATTTTCCTTCAACAATTCGTTCGTGAACTTTTCGGATTCCTCCTTGGATAATTTCACTATGTCTTCGGGCATGCCCTTTTCAATTCCCCCTATCTTTTCCTTATTTTGTACTCTAATCGTGTAAACTTCCGCTCCTTCCTCTCTCGCCCTTTCCAATTCATTCCAAACCAAAAAGGTATATTTATCCAACACAGACATTCCCACCACCTTTTCCGAAGAGCTAATAAGCGACATTACATCATGTTTGAGCCCATATTCCAGAGGGTTCACTACCTTTTCCACATTCCCCCATCGCTTTTTAATCATATCTACACAGAATTCTTCCGTGTCAGTTCTGTATGTAAACGTTGGATGCGAAAAGTATACCCTCAAATTCCTCACCTATTCATCATCATCTTCCCCATCAATGCCCATAAAATCCACGTGCTCTCCTTCTTTTATATTCTCCTCCCTTTTCCCCTCCGTAACCCTGCTGTATTCCTGCAATCCTTTATATATTAGAAACACGCCAAAAATCGAGATCAACATAGCTGGAATTGATAAATACCTATACGGTAGGGTAGTGTAATCAATCCGATAGGAATAAGATAAAATATTAGAATTTGTATCTCTACCTCTAAAATAGACTGAATCCATGTCCAAATCAACTGTTTTACTTTCTCCGGGACCCAAGACTATCTCAGTCTCCACATTTCCATTTGTATCCAGTATATCCACCATTAGTTCATTATCAGTCTCAGACATTTTATTGGCGAAAGTTACCTCACCCTCTATCGAACCCGTCCTAATCATCCTCAGGGACTGACCCGGTTCCAAAAAACCACTACTTTCTTCGAACTCTGTACTTGTGTCTATTGCAGCCAGCGCCACCATCACCCCCAAGAATGCCAGTAAAATTCCCAACTTTACTTTCCTATTTTCCTTAACTAGGTCCAAAAACTCTCCCACACCAATCACCCACTAATACATACGGTCTTTGAACTATTCAAAGCACTCCACTCGAAAAACAAACTGGGATTTAGAGCTATTATTAAACGTTTCAAGGAACCTCTCCAGCAAAGTGACAGGCAACTTCCCTTCCCTCAACCTGCCTAAGCAGAGGCTCTTCTTCCGCACAAATCTCCTCCGCATAAGGACATCTAGGATGGAATCTACATCCAGTCGGGATATTAGTTGCATCAGGGACCTCTCCTTTCAAAGGGAGCTCCTTAAACTCATTAACCATTTCGGGCCGAGGTTCCGGTACCGCCTTAATTAAAGCCTGGGAATATGGATGCAACGGATTATCAAGAATAGTTCCGACCTCCCCCTTTTCGACGAACTTTCCCAGGTACATTATTGCTATTGTATCGGAAAAAAATCTCGAAGTCGAGATATCGTGGGTTATATAAAGGTACGTAAGATCTTCTTCATCCATCAAGTCCTTCATTAAATTCAAAAGCTCGGCACGAACAGAAACATCTAACATCGATGTAGGCTCGTCCGCCACGATAAACTTGGGATTCAATATCAACGCCCTGGCTATGGCTACCCTCTGCTTTTGGCCTCCAGAAAGCATATGCGGATATCTATCCAAAAATTTCTCCGGTGGGGTTAGTCTTACCTCTTCTAGGGCCTCTTTTATCAACTCCTCTCTCTCCTCACGGCCTTCGCCAATATCGTGGATTAATAAGGGTTCCTCTAGAGTATTTAAGACCGTAAACCGTGGATCCATGGATGAAAAGGGATCCTGATAGATCATCTGAGTGCTTTTCCGGTGAGCTTTAAGCCCTTCCGAATCCTGAATTTCAGAAAGATCCCCCCCCTCAAGGATAAGCTTTCCGTCAGTGGGTTCTAACAATCTCATCACCACTTTACCCAAAGTAGTTTTTCCGCAGCCGGACTCACCTACGACAGCCATTGCATTCTTTCTAGGAATCTTAAAATCGACTCCGTCCACAGCTTTGACCACTTGTTTCTCCCTTCTGAGCAGCTTATCAATCCAATTCTGATTTACTTCAAAATGTTTTTTCAAATTCTGAGATTCTAGAACGATATCTTCCATATTTTAACCTCCTAAGTTACCTCTCCTGCAAAATGACAGGCAACTTCCCTTCCTTCAACTTCACGAGGTTTAGGTACCTCCTCTTTGCATACTTTCTGTGCATAAGGACAACGAGGGTGGAACCTGCAGCCGGAGGGGGGGTTGACCAAGTCTGGAGGGGCACCAGAAATCTTCTCCAGCCTATCTATATCACGATGGATTCTAGGAATGGAAGCCAGAAGCTTCTCGGTATATGGGTGTTTAGGATTACTATAGATCCTACTAGAATCACCTATCTCAGCAATTCTACCCGCGTACATTATACATAGTTTATCGGAAACCTCTGATAGT
>JBKHIS010000023.1:0-16149 GCA_046538535.1 Hadesarchaea archaeon
AACTATTCAAAAATTATCACCTCCTTTTGGATTATGTTGTACGAGGTGGGATGGCCAGCCGCAAGGCTCGGGGGAGGATTGTGGATTTTTTTGAGCCTCCATTTTTTTGTTTTGGAGACGAAACAGATTAACTCCAACTACTCGAAGAATTCTCCATCCCAATAACGTGTGGAATAGTATAGGACCTTCTGGTTTTCGATCTTCTACGATTTGATGTATTCTCTTCCTTTCGATGTTAAGATGTACATTTTTAATCCGTTGCATTCCGAGGATGTTTTCCTGCATATGTTGCTGAGCGGACATTCATTACAACTGGTGTTTCCATTAATCTCTTCTGCATACCCCTCTTTAACTGCTTTTTCAAGAATGGCGTCAACGGTTCTACGGCCAATATCAAGTCCTCGTGCTAATAAATCGGTGTTGCTGCTGTCTTTCTCCACACTCCGGAGAACTTTTCTCATCATCACTTGGACCTCCATATGAAGTGCAGGATCACGAGCGTGAATGGAAGTAACCACAAGGCGGGTTCGTAAGGTGGACTGTATGTCGCTAGAAATCCGTCGAGAGTGTTGAACCAGGTCTCCTCGCCCGGGATTGATGATAGGATTCTGCCGAATATGTTGCTTCCTGCGATGATCCATATCATGATCGATCCGAGGGTCGTCTTGCCGAGCCCGTGAATGTTTTTCAAGTCGCTGGCTCCGACCAGTATGAAAATTCCGGCAGAGAACAAGATGATTCCTTTCCAGAGACACCACATGGATCCGGAAGCCACCAGAAGGTTGACCATGATCTCCCGACCGGTTGCTGCAAGTGCTACATGCAGCCCTCCGAAAAGCGAAGCGACTATTCCCAAGATTGCAAAGTACACCGCTCCGACTTTAAACTTCATATTATATCCCCACCGCGGTGACTATCAAACGCATCAAACCACCGAATATAAAGAGCGCTCCTAGGAGGACCAGGAGGGATTTGAGGATCGTCTTAACTCCCCCTTCCTTGAGTATCATTATGAAGGTCGCCAGGCAGGGGAAGTAGAGGCTGATCACGATGACTGAGGTTATCAGCTGTCCGGTCGACATCTCGATCCCGCCGAGCAGTCCTACTGCCAGTCCTTTTCTCATGAAACCCGCGACCAGTGGACCGGAGGCTTCGGCCGGCACGCCGAACCATCCGGTGAGAACGGGTTCGAAGGCGGACCCCACCCACTCTATTACTCCGAACCAGTAAAGGATTTGAATCGCCAGGACCCCGGTAAGCACGAAAGGGATCGCCAGCTTGAAGAAGTGCTTTAACCTAGCCCACAGCTTTGATGTTATGTTTCCTAGAATGGGTCTTCTGAAGGGTGGAACGTCCACCAATATTTCCGGAGACTCGCCCGGCAACAACCGGTTCAGAACGATCCCCATCAGGAAAAAACCTGAGAAAAGGTAGAGAAGAATCAACCCTGTGTACTGGGGGAGCAACGCTTTCATAACGCCTATTTGGGCAGCGCAGGGTATGAAGACGCTCAACAGCGCCATCATCATAAATCTCTGCTTCTCCGTCTCCAGTGTTCGGGAAGCCATAACTCCGGGAACGTTGCAGCCCAGAGAGAGGATGGTCGGGACGATCGCAAACCCGTGCAGGCCCATCTTGTGGAGGACCGTGTCCGCCATCACCGCCAGCCTCGGAAGGTATCCGCTGTCCTCGAGCAGGGTCAGAATGAGGTAAAATGCGATTATCGCAGGCAAGACCACTCCGACGGCGACGAAAAAGCCAGTGGTTAAGACGCCGAAGGCTGCGAAGGAGTCTCCAGCGGCGGGATCACCGACAAAAATCCAGTAGAGCGGCTGCCTGGATCGGGAAATACCGACTGTAGCCATGGTAAAAAATGACCGTCGAACGCTGGAACGGCGAAACCGTCCGTAAAAAACCCGGCGAAAGAACTGAAAAAGGACCAAAATCCAAACAGGACCGCAACCGCAAAAGGAAGACCATAAATAGGTTCGACCGTCAGGTCTGAAAGAACTTCCGTCAACTTATGTTTCCGCTCCCCCCTGAAAACGACCCTTTCGGAGATTCTGTCGATGGTCTCCCAGCGCTCGTCAGAACTGAGAGACTTCTCCCCCTCTCTTTTCTGAGATTTTTCTCTATCTTCACCCATAGCTCAAAACCTTTTCTCTGATTTTACCTATCTCTGCCTGTTCAGCCTCTTCGATCCTCGAAGCGAGCTTCTCCATCCCTATCCCAGCAGTTGCAACCGTGGAAATTACAGGAATCCCCAAAATCTTCTCCAGTTCCTCAACATCTATCTCTATGTTCTTATCTCTCGCCTCGTCGGACATGTTGAGAACCACCATCATGGTAAAGCCACGTTCGATAAGTTCCGAACAGAGATAAAGCCCTCTTTCGATCGAGGTCGCATCTATCACGCAGACGACGACATCAGGATCCATCTCCTCCAACATCTTTCCAGCAACCTCCTCCGCCTTGTCCTTCGCCTCAAGAGAGAAGCTTCCGGGCAGGTCGACGACCCTGTACTCTTCTCCCCCTATCCTTGCAAGCCCTTCGGTGTAGTCGACAGTCGTTCCGGGATAGTTCGATATCGACACGTCCACACCAGTCAATCTGTTAAAGAGGACGCTCTTCCCGACGTTCGGATTCCCTGCCAGAGCTATCGTCTTCATTCTCCGACCTCAACGAGAACTGTCTCGGCAATACCTCTACCCAGAGAGGACTTGTTTCCATCGATCTCTACGACGATAGGCCCTCCAACCGGCTGTTCGGATGCTACCTTCACAATCTTTCCCTTCCTGATTCCCATCCCGGCGATCCCGCCTCGGGCGGAGGAATCTATTCTGATTATCTTACCTTTGTCACCCGGCTTCATCTTCGACAGTTTTTTCTCCAAACACAACACTTTTGTTAGGTATGCCTAACTCAATCTTCTTTTAGTAGGAGTGAAATATTTATAAATGTTAGGGCCACCTAACATCCTCTGGAACAGAGGAGAAACCAAGTAGGAAGATAATCCAATGAAAATGACAGACCTGCAACCAGGCGAAACGGGAATAGTTTCACGCGTGAAATGCGGGCACGGGGCCGAGCGGAAGCTATCGTCCAGAGGTATTAAAATAGGAAGCAGGGTGAGAATGGTCTCAGCTTCGAGGGGTCCCGTAGTCCTAGAGTGTGGAGGAAGCCAGACGGCCATCGGACGAGGAATGGCCAAAAAAATCGAGGTCAAACGGAGGTAAACATGAATCGAGAAAAAATGAGTTCAAGTGTTGAAGACTATCTGGAAGCCGTGTATCTCCTAGTCGAGGAGAAGGACGAGGTCGGCACGTCGGATATAGCCTCATTTTTAGGAGTTAAGCTTCCCAGTGTAACCGAGATGCTGAGGAAACTAAGAGAAAAAGATCTGATCAATTACGAAAAGTACGGCAAAATCACCCTTACCCCAACGGGAAAAAGGATGGGTGAAAAAATCAGCCAGCGTCACGAAGACCTCGTAAGTTTCCTAAAGTTCTTGGGCGTAGACGAAGATTCCGCCCAGCTAGACGCCTGCAAAGTCGAGCATGTAGTGGGGCAAAACACTATGGAAAAGTTAAGAAAGTTCCTGAAGTTCGCCGACGAAGCGCCAGAGAAACCGACTTGGCTCGAACACTACAGAGAGTTCATGGAGACAGGTGAACACCCGGAATGTGAACGTCGGGGAGAATAAGAGTTATAAGAGGCTAATTAACCAGTTAGAAGTTAGCCTTTTAGGAATAAACTTCAGTAGACAGTCCGCGATTTCTCGGGATTATCGAAAGCTACCCCAACCTTTAAAGAAAATAATGAATATATATTCGTAACGAGGTGATAAAAATATGCCAAGAGGAGATGGAACCGGACCAATGGGTCAAGGCCCTATGACCGGGAGAGCTGCAGGTTTCTGCACTGGTTCTTCAACTCCGGGATTCGCGAGTCCTGCTCCTAGAATGGGCATGGGCTTCCGCCGAGGTGCCGGTTCAGGTCGTGGAAGGGGACAAGGCGGAGGATTTGGTAGAATCCAGGCATCAGCTCAACCTTTTCCACAACAGGGACAACCGCAACAGATGCTGGCTCAACCTGCTAATCCTGTCGCTCGACAGACACAGACACAGGTTCAACCACAGCAGATGCCTCCACAGACCACTAATCCCATAGCTTCTCAGCCACAAACATCGGTGCAGCCTTCGAGGGATCAAGAGATCCAGATGCTGGAGAATCAGCTCGCTTCCCTTGAGAACCAGCTAAGCCAAATCAGAAATGCGATCAACCAACTACAAGAGTGAGAAAAGAGATTTGATTGGATATTCCCTTTTCTCTTCTTTTCTTTTTTCTCTTTGCGTACCTATCTCCGGCAGATTGTATAATTCTCCTTACTCAGAAAGGGTGCATAACTTACGAATAAGAGGGCACAGTCAAGAAGTTCATAGCGATCTCGAGGAAAACTTTCCACTGGTCCTGTGAGCGTTGTCCCCCACTTCCACAGGGATATGAGGTTCGGTTTGATCTCAGTCGGTGGGTCCAAGAAGAGGTTTATTTCCGACAGTAAAGCTAAACTCTGTTTCAGATTTGGAGCTTCATTAGTAGACAATTTGAGAGTCATAGTATCCAAGTGTTTGTACCGGGCACCAGATGCAGTATTTTTAACTTGCCTAAATCTTCGATCGAAAACCTGTTTCTAATACAGGAGTTTTAATAATACCCTAGATCTCCATATTTTTGCATGTTTAAGTTCATCTGTAGTTTAGCGGACTCACTCCACAATTTTTCATGCGGGTGCTTACGAGTCTCAAAACGAGCAGGGATAAGTGCTCTGCTTGTCGTTCTAAGTCTCCATCTCTGGAGGGTTAGATTAGATCAAAGGTTTTTCCAGAGTGCAATTTTTCGAACTGATTCGACCATTCTTCCAGAAAGGCACATTCGGCTTTCAGTCCCGTGCAGTGACCTGTGTAAATTCTCTCTGTATCCAGCCTCTTGAGTTCCTCTATGGTCCTCTGGATGCTTTTCCGATCTGAATCGATTAAGTGAAAGCCTCCGACAACTGCGCTTACGTTCTTCTGTTTTGACGTTTCTTTTCCCTTTCTTGTGATGCTAACTATGCCCGCGTGCGAGCAACCGGAGACGATTACGATGCCTTCTTCGGACTTCAGGATAATGGATATATCGTCTACCATTTTGTCCTCTTTGATTTCTCCGTTTTTGACCGTATAGAGGTCCGGAGTCGAAATATTTTCAAAGCCAAGCCTATTCTTTATCTCTCCGGTTGAAAGGACTCCGCTGGTTATCTCGAAGGGAGATTTTTTGAGTAGGAGATTACCTCCCAACTCCTTTATTCTCTTTTTCGCCTTTTCACCACCTATTCCGATTGGTCTGGGAGAGGGGTCCAAAGTGAAGTGAAGTCTGAAGATATCGGGATGGGCTACTATGGGAACGTTGTTCTTTGGGATCTCTTCAAGGATCTTTTCTAATCCACCAGTATGATCGTAATGACAGTGGGAAAGAAAGATTGTATCGATTGTTCCGGGATCTATTCCGAGAATATCCATGTTGTGAAGGATTGGCTCGGCCGACTGACCAACATCAAATAATATTCTCTTCGTACTTCCGTTTGTCTCGACTTCAATTAAGAAAGATACCCCGTGCTGAGCGTAAAAGGGCGACTCGTAACCTGAATAATCTTCGATCAAGGTATATAACTTGGCTTCTTCTACCTTTCCATATTTCATTTTTCTTTTCTCAGAATTTTTTTCATCTGTTGGATAGAATAGATTCTGTTTAGGTTGTGAACTTGGCTCAATTGTCTTTGTGTTTTTCTGTAGAAAAAGTCTTGGAATGGTCGAAATAAACTTCAACTGCGAAATAAGATACTGATAGGTAGTTAACCTTTTTGGTGCACAATTCGCTACCGGTGATATTCAATTCAGCTATAGGATATTTGCCAGTTTCAAGGACTATAGTCAGATGAGGATATATTCCAGTCTGGAGGGCAAAATTTTCTTGGTTTTTCTCTTACAGGGGAACTGGAAGTGATGTGGGATTCAGGTTTTAGTTTCTTGATCGTTCACGCGAGACTTTAGGGCCTCTCGAAATATCATTCAGACGTAATAAAGAAAAGAGTTCGATCTGGGGAAGTTTCTTACTTTTTCCTTGAGAATAAGGATTGGTAGGTTTGATGAAAAGGAAACTTGAAAGATTCCGAGAACTGAATGACGAGATCAGGGGTTGTAGGAAGTGTAGGCTGTGGAAGACTAGAAAAAATGCGCTTCCCGGGGAAGGCGATATCTCCTCTGACTTGATGCTAATAGCTCAAGCTCCCGGTGAGACCGAAAATGAACAGGGGAAGATGTTTGTTGGACCGTCAGGCGGAGTTTTGGATGAGTTGCTTTCTAAATCAGGGATAGGTAGGGACGGGTTGTTCATGACTAATTTACTCAAGTGTATGCTTCCAGGTTATAGGAGGCCTCGTCATGATGAAATCGAAGCTTGTTCATCTTTTTTGGATAAGGAGATCCAGTTGGTCGATCCTGCTTTGTTATGTCCTCTCGGTTATTACTCTACAAGATATCTGTTCGAGAAGTATGAGATTAGGAATAAACTAGAGTTTCCCGAGATTTGTGGGGATATTTTATCCCTTTCCGATAGGAAGATACTTCCTCTGGGCCATCCGGCGGCGATTTTATACGATGAATCTATTAAGGACGAAATGGTTGAGCATTACAAGGTTTTAGGAGACAAAAAACCCTGAATTCTGTCAAGACAGCTTCTCATCTGGAATTTTTCTGTGGATTTTGTCGGAGATATCTTTTTCGTAAGTAATTCTTTATTGGAATAAACTCTGATGTGGCTTTTTCTTTCTTTGCCTCTTTTCGGTAATTATTCGGAAAATTTAGTTTTTGAAGTGTCTGTTTTAAAAAAAAGAGAATAGAATTTTTTGATCAGCTAGTCATCCTTTTTTGGATTTTTACCTTTCCCTTTGTTTTTTGTGTCACTACAACCGCCTCTGCCCTTGTTGGCTCTTTTCCCTTTTCCTGATCCGTCTTGCTTGGGTTTACCTTTCTTGGTCATTTTATCACCTCCATTATGTCCCGAAGTTAAAATATTCATTTGGATTGTGCTTGTGATTTTAGATAATGTCGAGAGCTTTACGAGTACATTAGCGGGAGGTTTACAAAGCTTGAGCCAATTTTTCATGTATTTCAACTCCGTAATTTTTGATTATAATTTGTTTTCGAGCCATCCTATCTCTGTCTTCTCTCTTTGATCGAACTTTGGCACGTGAGGCTTGATATCTAGTAATGGTGTTTTGTCCAGCATGTCCACGCCCTTTACTTTCAGAAGGTTTCTCTTGCGGTCTAATAGTTTGACGACTGAAATTCCTATTTGGTTTGGTCTTTCAGGCGATCGCGTGGCGAAAAGCCCGTGAGTTTTTTCATCCAGGTACGGCTTCACTGTCAGCCCATAGGATTTTAAGCGATATTTTTCTTTCGATGACTGTTTTATAGGTCTGTCGAACTTGTAGAGGAGAGTGACATGGGAGAAACCCTCAATATCTTTCAAACCCTCCTCGTATTTCTCAAAGACTTCGATCTCCCCTGTCTCCTCGGACTTATATGCTTGATGCGGTACGTCTCTGTCGTTGTCGAAAGGTGTGTGGATCACGCCTATCGGTTTCAATCCCCGCTTATGCTTGGGAAGGGTCCCACTTTCTTGCTCACGGAATTTGCTCCACTCTGGTTGCTTTTGCTCTCTCTTTAAGAATTCATAAAGTTCTCTTAACTTTTCTATAGTTTCCTTGCTTGCCACATGTTCTACTTTACAGGCATCAGCTTCTGCTTTATTTTGGTTCACACCTAGAATTTTGAGGAATCTCTTGAGGTCCGAGCGTCTGTCGGTTATTTTTTCTCCCGCTTTTTCTCCTTTTTTAGTAAGAGAAACCTTTCCGTATTTTCCGTGCTTCACAAATCCCCTCCTTTTAAGGCTCTCCAGTTTTTCTGATGCGCTAGGCGCTTCGACTTTTAGGTCGGAGGCGATATCAGAGGTTCTAATCTCTTTCCTTTCTTTTGATAGGTCGTAAATTGTCTTTAAATAGTCCAGATCGCTTTGACTAAGCTTTTTCTTATCCATTGGTCATTTCTCCATTGAGGTTTAGTCTCCTACCAAATACTTAAATAGTAATGAATATATATTCTTTCCCGAGGTGGATAGAAAAATGCCAAGAGGAGATGGAACCGGACCAATGGGTCAAGGCCCTATGACTGGAAGAGCTGCAGGTTACTGCTCAGGATTCAGTGTTCCAGGCTTTATGAATCCAACCCCTAGGATGGGCATGGGCTTCCGCCGAGGAGCAGGGTTCAGCACTCCTCGATTTGCCCCCCCTGTGGCTAGAACAGGGATTGGGTTTGGTCGAGGTGCTGGTTTTGGCCGTGGACGAGGTGGAGGCCGAGGATTCGGTAATTTCGGACGAGGAAGAGGTTTCCGAGCCCGGGTCACACCTTTCGCACCTGTAACCTATCAAACCCCTGTTTACACCAATCCCGGTTATGGTAACCTCTCTCGGTACCCGGCATACCAAGCTCGACCCGTATATGGAACTTGGTAAAAAGAGGGTGACTGAGATGGGACAGCACGGACATAGAAACATGTTCTACGCAACAGGCCTCCCTGGATGGATGAGGTTCGGCTACAGCCCCGGATGGGGTGGAATGCCTCCGGGAGCACAGTACTTGCAGCAGACAGGTCAGTTACCACAGGCAATGAACTGGGTCAGTCAGCAGGCGAATTCACAGCCGGCTCAGACTTTTCAGACCACACAACAACCTGTTCAGCCTCAGCAGGCGCTACCACAGGTATCGGCACAGCCTTCCAGGGAACAGGAGATTCGAATGGTGGAGGATCAGATCAAAACTCTCGAAAATCAAATAGCTCAGATAAAAGCTAGAATTGACCAGTTAAGAGGTCAAAATAGGTAAAAAATATCAAAATGAGGTGTTAAATATGGTAAGACTAGTTGTAGCCACTCAACAGGGTGGATTAGAGGATCAGGTATCTCCAGTATTTGGAAGATGTCAAACGTATACGACGGTTGATGCTGAAAATGGAGAGATTAAGAACGCCGAAGTTGCTCAGAATCAGTATGCGAATGCAATGAGTGGCGCCGGAATACAAGCAGCAGGATTCGTAGCCAATCAGGGCGCCGAGGCCGTTATTGCAGGAAATTTCGGTCCTAACGTCGCTTCGGTTCTCAACCAATCAGGCGTTAAGATGGTTCCGGCTTCCGGAATGAGTGTTAGAGAAGCTGTCCAAAAGTATTTGGACGGAGAAATTGAGCCTGTCGCTCAAGCCACCTCCGCAGCCAAAGCCGGAATGGGTGGTGGAGGAGGACGAGGCATGGGGATGGGCCGCGGCATGAGAACCCAGCAACCATCTCAACAGCCCACTCAAGGGCCTACGCAACAGAGACAGCAGCCATCCGGCGCTCAGGGACAACGACCTTCTCAATCAACGCAAGGAGATCGAATAGATAACCTCGAAAACCGGTTAGAAAAACTGGAGAGCCAACTTAAAGAAATAACGAAAGGACTTGAGGATTTGAAAAACGAGTGATTGAGATAGAGGTGAGATTATGAAGATAGCTGTAAGTGCTGAAGGAAAAGATTTGGACAGTCAGGTAAGCTCTGTATTCGGGCGTTGCCAGTGTTTTGTTGTAGCAGAAGTTGATGAGGGAGAGATTGTCGATTCTGGAGATCTCGAAAATTCAGCGGCCGACCAATCAGGCGGAGCCGGAACAGCGGCAGCACAGCTTGTAGGTGATGAGGGTGTCGATGTGTTGATTTCGGGTGCCGTTGGGCCGAAAGCGTTTTCGGCTCTGGATCAATGGGATATTGAAATCTATAAAGGTGAGCCTGGGGCTGTAAGAGAAAATATCGACAAATTCAGCTCTGGTGATCTGGAGAAAGTTGAATCACCCACCGGGCCTGCTCACATGGGAATGGACTAAATGGACCGATAACCGGATAAAGGAGATCTCAACAAAAAATTAATTCCTTTTAATTATTTTTATTTCATTAGAAAGTGTGGAAAGGAGTTGAGAAGTTTGCCTAGACGTCGAAGGAGAAGGAGGGTAGGGTTCCAACCTGACTTCAAATATTTTGGCCCTGGTAAGGGGGGTTCCGCAAATGAGGTCGTGCTCAAGATGGAAGAATTCGAAGCCGTCAGATTGAAGGACTTTAAAGGTCTGGACCAGAGCGAAGCAGCTGAGAAGATGGGAATTTCACAACCCACTTTCTATAGAACCCTAGTGTCGGCTAGAAGGAAAATAGCAGATGCTTTAGTGAATGGAAAGGCCCTTCGAATAGAAGGCGGGAACTATGAAATGATCTGAGAAGTTTAATTTACGGATCAGTCTCACCCTCGACTGGAGTTGTTTAAAAAATGGAAGAGAATAGAAAGAAAGCTCAAAAAGAAATGGCTGAGAGAAAAAAGAAAATAGCCCAAAATATCGAGAAAATCGATCATACAGTAGTGGTGATGAGTGGTAAGGGAGGTGTCGGTAAAAGCACAGTTGCAGCAAACCTCGCCGCCGAGCTGGCGATGCGCGATTTCCAAGTCGGGTTGTTGGATTGCGACATGCACGGGCCGAGCATTCCCAAGATAGTTGGTATCAGCTATGAAGAGAGACCTGGAGGGTCTGAGTCCTCGATAGAGCCTATTTCCACAGATTATGGACTCAAGGTCATATCATTAGGATCCATGTTGCCTGAAAAGGATTCTCCCGTAGTTTGGAGGGGGCCCTTGAAGATGAGAACAATCCAACAGTTTTTAGGGGATGTTGAATGGGGGAATTTGGATTACCTCGTTTTCGACCTACCACCTGGGACGGGTGATGAGCCGCTGAGCATTGCCCAACTCATTCCTGACCCGGATGGTGCAGTAATAGTTACTACGCCTCAAGAGGTCGCTCTTCAGACAATAAGAAGGTCGGTGAACTTTGCGGAAAAAGTTGATCTCCCAGTTCTTGGGCTGGTAGAGAATATGAGCGGATTTGTTTGTCCTCACTGTGGTGAGGAGGTAAATATATTCCGCTCGGGTGGAGGTGAGGATCTGTCCGATGAACTCGATATTCCATTTTTGGGCAGAATTCCGCTCGACGGAAAGATAGTTGAGAGTGGGGAAGAGGGGAGACCGATTGTGTTAGAAGAGAGTAACGATGCTTCAAAGGCATTTAAAGATATTGTTGCCGAGATGAAGAACTCTCTAAAGAAGGGATCCAAGGATACTTCCCGGCAGGAGGAGGACAAATGAGGATCGCGGTGGCCAGCGGAAAGGGTGGGACAGGTAAAACAACTGTTGCGCTGAATCTTGCTCTGTCAGTTGAAAATGCTCAACTGCTCGATTGCGATGTAGAGGAACCGGACTGTCATCTTTTTTTTGATTTGGATCTTGAAGAGTTGGAGAGAATCATCTCTTTCAGTCCCGAAGTAGATAATGAAAAATGTAACCTATGTGGTAAATGTGCCGAGCTTTGCAGATTTAATGCTATCGTGGTCACGCCGAACGAGCCGATGATTTTCTCAGAGCTGTGTCACTCCTGCGGCCTCTGCAGACTTGGTTGTCCTCAAGACGCAATCACCGAGGAGGAGAAGACAATAGGTAAGGTAGAAGGAGGAAATGGTGAGCTGGAATTCTATCATGGCGTTCTCACGACTGGAGAGCTTCTGGCACCGTCTGTCATAGAGGCTGTGAAATCATATGCTGATTCTAGTAAACCTGTGATAGTGGATGTCCCGCCAGGTAATGCCTGTGCTGCGGTTGAAGCGGTTGAAGGATCGGATTTTTGTATCCTGGTGACGGAGCCCACTCCTTTCGGTCTTCACGATCTCAAGCTCTCGGTGAGAATGCTTGAGCAAGAAGAGATACCCTTTGGAGTAGTCGTAAATCGGTTCGGAATTGGTGATGACAGAGTCGAGAAATACTGTGAAGAAAAAGATATTCCAATATTGATGAAGATTCCGAACGACAGAAGGATCGCCGAACTCTATTCGGAAGGGACTCCATTCGTTAAAGAGATGACAGACTGGAAGGCGGAGTTTTCCGATCTTTACGAAACCATTGAGGAGAGGGTAGAATGAAACAGTTGACTGTTATATCGGGAAAGGGAGGAACAGGAAAGACAACTCTTACGGCAGCCTTCGGGTCACTTGCTGAAGACGCTGTTTTAGCGGACTGTGACTGTGATGCTCCTGATCTTCAGCTGATTTTAGATCCCGAGATTGTTGATAAAGAGGATTATATCGGTTCTGCCACTGCGGTGAGGACAGAGGAATGCTCTATGTGTGGTAGGTGTAGAGAAGTATGTCGCTTTAATGCGGTGGATGAAAATTTTGAGATAAACGAGATGAAGTGTGAGGGTTGTGGAGCCTGTGCTTTCGCCTGTCCTGAAGACGCAATAGAGATGAGGGATGAAAAGACTGGAACCGTGTATGAGTCTAAAACTAGGTTCGGGCCGATGGTCCACGCAGAGCTTGAGATTGGCGAAGAAGCCTCTGGAAAAATGGTCACCCAAGTTAGGCGCAGAGCTCAGAACCTTGCCGAGAATAAGGACCTTGTTATTGTAGATGGTTCTCCTGGGATAGGCTGTCCTGTAATAGCCTCGATCAAAGGTGTGGATCACGTCTTAGTTGTTGCAGAGCCGACTGTATCGGGCGTCCACGATTTAAAACGTGTTCTAGAGGTTACAGATCATTTCGGGATCAACGCTTCGGTCTGTATTAATAAATCTGATATCAATCCAGATAAGGTGAGGGAAATAAGAGATTTCTGCGGAGAAACGGGAGTACCTGTACTTGGAGAACTTCCATATGACGATGTGGCCACGAAGGCTATGATTGAGGAGAAAACAGTAATTGAATATTCAGATTCCGACTTAGCTCAAGCGATTGAGAGGATTTGGAGGAAAATAGAGTGGTCAATGTCAGAGTAGTAAAATTGGGTCCACTCAGCCTGAACTTCCAACCAGAGGAGGTGTGTTTCAATGATAATTGATGAACTTTTGGATTGCATAAAAGACGAGCTGGGAAAAAGAGAGGTCAAAGATGTCAGAATAGGGCTCAGCTATACGGGTGTTTTACTTGATAACGATAGTTTGGGACTTGCTTATTCTTTTTCCCAAGAAACCAACCGGTGTTGTGAAGTTACGGACTCAGCCGGAAATTTGGAGGGGGATGCCTGGAATCTCGCCAAAATGGCAGGCAATTCGCAGGCCGTTGATTCCTCGATCGGTGTAGCCACAATTAACGCGGTTATGAACCGAAACCCTGAGGGGGATGAAGGTGATCTTTTAGATTTCATGGAGCTCAATGAGGGGGATAAGATTGGAATGGTGGGGTGGTTTGGTCCGTTGGTGGATGAACTCTCCAATGATTTCGATCTCTATATCTTTGAGAGAAATCCTCGAGATAGGGATGTCTATCCAGACTGGGCAGCAGAGAGAATTCTCCCGGATATGGATGCTTGTATAATAACGGGAACTTCGGTCGTTAATGAGACAATAGACCGCTTGCTCGAACTTTCTAGCGATGCGAGAGAAGTAGCCGTCCTCGGCCCGACGACTCCGCTTTCGGAAAGCGTGTTTGGCGAACACGGAGCTACTCTGCTTGGAGGAATGGTCGTCGAAGATGTTGATAAGGCTCTAAAGATCATTAGCCAGGGGGGAGGGACAAGAAAGTTAGGCACCGTCTCGAAAAAGGTTACTATAGATATTCCTCCCAGGGACGAATATATCTACTGAGGTTCGATATCTTTGAATTTTAAAGTAGTCTACGATAACAGAGCCAAGGCGGGTTTCAGAGAAGGTTGGGGATTTTCATGTTTGATAGAACTCGAAAAAGAAAATATACTCTTTGATACCGGCTGGGACGGTAAAATACTCCTTTCAAACATGAGTAAGATGAATGTGAAACTTGATGATATCGATAGAGTAGTACTTTCTCATGCTCACTGGGATCACATTGGTGGATTAACTCACGTGTTGCGTGAGGGCATGAAGGTGTATCTCCCACAGTCTTTTTCAGAACACTTGAAGGACGAGTTGAGACCACGAACCGATCTACATGTGATCGATGATCCGCAGGAGATAATGAAAGGGGTTTGGTCGACGGGTGAACTCGAAAACAAGATAGAGGAACAGTCCCTCGTCTTGGAGACGTCAAAGGGGTTGGTCGTCGTCGTTGGTTGTTCACATCCGGGAGTTCCAAAGATCCTTTCTGTCTCATCGAAGTTTGGGGATTTGTACGGGATCATAGGGGGTTTGCACGGTTTTGACCAGTATGAGGTACTGGAGGGTCTAGGCCTCATTGTAGCTACTCACTGTACTGAAAATGACGATAAAATAGAGGAACTGTTCCAGGAAAGCTACGTCGAGGGTGGGGCGGGGCTAGAGATAAGCTTGGAGTGAAGAGAGAATGAATCTGATTTACGGTCCGGTTTCGTCGTGGCGGCTTGGTAGATCTCTTGGGATAGACATTATTGACCGTGATAATGCCAAGATCTGCTCATTTGATTGTATTTACTGCTCGTTAGGTGAAACCACGGAAAAAACAGTTGACAGGAGAACATTTGTAGACACTGTAGAAATTGAAAGTGAGCTCAAACGGGTGCCGGAAGATATTGAAGTAGACATCCTAACTGTTTCCGGTACGGGTGAACCGACGCTGGCTATAAATATGGGCAACGTCATTGATCTGGCCAAAAAAAGATCCTCGCTCCCAGTTGCGGTTATCACCAATTCTTCGTTGATGTCGAGAGAGGATGTTAGAAGTGAACTTTCAAAAGCTGACGTGATTGTTGGAAGCCTCGATGCCTCTAATCCGGAACTATTTGAAAAAATAAATGAACCGGATCCAAAAGTCAGTTTTGAGAAAATAGTCGAAGGCATGAAAATTTTTGCGGATGAATTTGATGGGATGTTTTCGCTTGAGATAATGTTTGTTCCGCAGAACAAGGATTTTTCAAAAGAGATAGCAGCGGTTGCAAGAAATATCAGACCGGATGAAGTTCAGATCAACACACCTCTCAGGACAAACCCTGTAGGATATTTAGAACAATCAGAGCTTGAAGAGATCCAGAAGGGTTTCAGCGATTTGAAAACACGATCCGTTTATGAATCGAAAAAACCCGAGATAGAGAGAATAATCGGAGAGGAAAAATTAAAGCGGCTGAAAAGACCAAAAGATGGAAAGTCATCCTAGGAGATTTAAAATCTTGGAGATAAATTAAGCGTGATATATATAATGAAACCTGAGGAATTTGAAAGTTGTAAGGATATAGGCGAATATGATGAATTTATGGAAACTTCGCTAAAATATAATGATCTTTCGATGGAAGATTACGAGGAGTTTATGCCTACGGTGTTTGAGGTAGTTCCCGACAGAAAGGGGAAGGATCCTGTAGTTATGTATGAAAAAGTTATTGAGGAGTTGAGAAAACGCTGGACAGCTTCTGAGAACCTTCCTGTTCACGGTCCATGGCATCACGGTCTGACTGCAGGAATTCTGATAAACTCCCTTAGAAACAATGGTTACGATTTTTCTGAAGAAGATGTCCAAGAGGCTTTGGAAAGGGGTTTGATGATACCTGGAGGGACCTGTGGATTTCACGGTGCATGCGGTGCGGGAACTGGTCTTGGCATAGCGGTTAGTATAGCTACAAGTTCCAACCCATTTCACGATGAGTCCAGAACGAAGTCTTTGAGAGCAAGTGCAAAAATATATAATCGTATTGCGGATTTAGGGGGTCCTCGATGTTGTACACTTAGTACCTACACAACTTTAGATATAGCTGACGATTTATTTCGGGAAATCGGCTACGAGATACCTGTGTCCGAGATCGAAGGTAGATGTAAGGCCTACAGGCAAAATGGCCAGTGTCACGGACCTGAATGTCCCTATTTCCCCACCGGTTAGAGAAAATATTTGTCTTTGATGAGAAGGTATCTTACGAGTAGGTAGAATCAGTGTTCATGTTAATTCTTTCCCAGGAGATATTTTTTTACCCAAATTGCCACGATTAAATCAGTAGTAGGGAGAAAGCTTTTTTAGCGATAATGAAGTTTAATTATTGAAATGAATATATATTTAGAAG
>JBKHIS010000024.1:0-16124 GCA_046538535.1 Hadesarchaea archaeon
GTCCTCTAAAAACATGTCAAGCATTCCAAAACCGATCATGTCCCTAACTATGATTTTTGACATTCCTATGAGTTTTTTCTCCGGAGTTTCAGACAAATCCGGATCATTTCTGAGCATTTCAATTACACGATTACTAAAGATTTCCTCCCTTTCCCTTATATTGCCTATATTGCGTGGATCTATATCTATCTCGTCTATGGCCTTCTCCCTCACATTAGTCATAATCTCCCTTTCCCGTCCCGAAAGGTCAGGCATTGAGACTCGATAATAAGGTTGATCACCCTTCTTAGTTTGGTATATAGTTGCATTTTTTGTAGAATCTAACTTTTTCTCGACCTCCGGCTCTTCTAACTTATCTGAAGAAATTTCTGGTATTTCCACTGGGATTTCCTTAGCTGAGGCACCTTCAGTCTCCATTGGTCCCTGTTTATCGATAAGTCCATTACCACCCAAGATTCCCCCATTTCCCCCTTCAGCACTGGAAGAGCCTTTCCTGCCGGGAATTTCCTCGTCCTTTCCTAAATCTTCAACAAGTCCTCTAAGTTCCTCTCCAAGCTCATCTCCAAGCTTGTTTTTTTTGGTTTCCTCTTTTTCATCCATTCTGAATCAGAACTCCCACTAATACCAGTAAACAAATGCACATATCAATCTAACGTGGGAAAACTACATATGAATTGCAATTAAACCAGGAATCCTCATAATCGGACATCTCTTATTTCATTCCTTTTAAGAGGTTTGCATAAGCCCTTATAACTATTTACCTTCAGGAAGTCAAAAGAGATTTATAAAATCAATTGACCCACAACCTTTGAGAAAAGATTTATTGAATATTAATGTACTACAAGGCTTTAAATATTACATTAAATATTCTGGTATGGTGGAGAAAACCATGAATGTGACACCAAATAAAGAAGATATTATAACCCTAGCAAAAAAACTGAATAAACCTATCTTAGTTCCTTTGTCCTTTCAACAGAGAAATGAAATGGATCCGGCTCTAACTTATTTCCAAGTCAGGAAAAAATTTGATAATTCTTTTTTGTTGGAATCCGTACGTGGGCCAGCCAATAGAACTAGATATTCAATAATTGGTTACGACCCGATACTCCATGTCAGAAGAGACAAAGAGGGATGGACAATTGAAGGGGAAGGGGAATCCACGGATAGATCAAGAGACAGAATTAAGCAATGTAACACGGATTCTGATCCTCTAAGCAAGCTAAAAAAGTGCACTTTCATGGATTGTACGGAGGTAATGGGATCAGACCTCCCTCGGTATATACTAGGAATTTTTGGATATCTCAGCTATGATTATGTGAAACATCTCGAAGATATCCAAAGTAAGACAGAAAACGATCTCGGACATCCTCTGTTGGAATTCATGCTGCCTAGCTCGATAATACTTTTTGACAAACATTATGAGACAGCATGCTATTCTGCGCTAATGCTAATCCACGATATAGAATGTTTAAACGAACACTACACGGAAGCTATTCGGAGGCTTAAAAGAATGAAAAAACTCAAGGAGTTCAAATCAAAAAAATCCACCAAAAAAATCAAAAAGAAGTCCAATATTTCATTTACGGACTATAAAAACAAGGTGGAGGAAATAATTGGATATATTGAGGCTGGAGATGTAATTCAAACAGTCCTCTCCAGAAGAATAGATCTTGAGCCCGTTCCTGAATTGGAAAGCTTTTATTCAAATTTGCGAAATATCAATCCTTCACCCTATATGTTTTTTCTCGATTTCAATGCCTGGAGTGTGATAGGCTCAAGTCCTGAAGCTTTAGTTCGGGTGGAAGGAGAAACAGTCATGACAATGCCGATAGCAGGGACAAGGCGAAGAGGAAAAGACGCCACAGAGGACGGGGAATTAGAGAAAGAGTTACTTGATGATGAAAAGGAAAGAGCAGAGCACGTAATGTTAGTGGATTTAGGAAGAAATGATATAGGAAAAGTATCCAAATATGGATCAGTATTTACAGACAGATTCATGAAGGTGGAGAAGTACGGCGATGTTCAGCATTTAGTAAGCAAAGTCAGCGGACAACTAACTGAAAATAAAGACGCATTCGACGCACTAAAAGCTGTTTTTCCCGCTGGTACAGTTACTGGAGCGCCTAAGGTGAGGGCTATGGAAATCATTGAGGAACTCGAGCCTACTAGAAGAGGGATATATTCAGGGGCTGTTGGGTCGTTTAGCTATACTGGCGATTCAGACTTTGCCATTTCGATCAGGACACTTACTTCCTCAGAAGATAAAGCACATATTCAGGTTGGTGGAGGGGTGGTGGCTGATTCTAAGCCAGAAGAGGAATTCAGTGAAACGAAGAATAAAGCGCGCTCCCTTTTAAGAGCCGCCGGTGTGGAAACATGAGAATAGCTGTAATAGACAATGTGGACTCATTTGTTTACAACCTAGTCCAGTATCTAGGAGAGCTTGGAGCAAGATTGAAAATTCTAAGAAACAACGAAAGCATACGAAAAATCGAATCCTTTAATCCGGAGGGATTAGTTATATCTCCTGGTCCTGGGAGACCTGAAAATGCTGGTATATCTAACAAGGCGGTAGAAAAGTTTGCTGGTAAGGTGCCAATTTTGGGTGTGTGCTTGGGTCATCAGGTCATCGCGAGATCTTTTGGAAGCAAAATTGGTCATGCTAAGCAAATCGTTCACGGGAAGACTTCAAAGATGAATTGTGAGATAGACCCACTTTTTAAGGGAATATCAAATCCTCTTGAGGCTACCCGATATCATTCACTTGTGGTTAAAGATAGAGTCCCTGGATGCCTTAAGGTGATATGCAGAACAGCTACTGATGACAGTGACATAATGGGGATAAAACATGTGAATATGGATATTTGGGGTGTTCAATTTCATCCAGAGTCCATTTTAACTGAGGGTGGAAAGAGAATTTTAAAAAACTTTCTAGGGGAGCTGGGAAATTGAATTCGATTCGAGCCGCCATAAGCCAGTTGGTAGATGAAAAGGATCTTGATCGTGGGTTAACTGAAAATGTAATGAAAGAAATTATGTCGGGCGAAGCCACGGATGCCCAGATCGGATCATTTCTCACGGCCCTCAATATTAAAAGTGAAACAGCTGAAGAAATAGCGGCCTGTGCTAGGGTGATGCGAAAATTCGCCAAAAATATTAACCCATCTGTTGACCAAGCGATCGTAGATACATGCGGAACAGGAGGGGACAATCTCAATACGTTTAACATTAGTACTACTTCAATGTTTGTTGCATCGGGAGCAGGAGTTCCAATAGCCAAACATGGTAATAGGTCGGTCACTAGTAGGTCGGGTAGCGCGGATGTTTTGGAACAGTTAGGAGTAAATATTGATCTTTCCCCAAAAACGGTGGAAAAATCCATCGAAAATATTGGAATAGGCTTTATGTTTGCGCCCAGATTTCATGAAGCCATGAAGCATGCAATAGGTCCTAGGAAAGAAATAGAAATTAGATCGGTATTTAACGTTTTAGGCCCTTTAACGAATCCTGCCGGTACTGAGGCACAAGTGATGGGCGTATACGGTGGCGATTTAACTGAAAAGCTAGCTAAAGTTTTGAAAAAATTAGGGTGTGAAAGGGCCCTAGTTATACATGGGGAAGACGGTCTTGACGAAATATCAACTCTGGACAGGACTCGCGTCACAGAGCTTCGAGGACAAAAGATAGAAAGCTACTATATATCGCCAGAGGATTTCGATATCACTCCATCCACCCCCAATAATATAGCTGGAGGAACCGCAGAAGAAAACGCCAGAATCATGCTAAGAATACTTAACGGAGATGAAGGGCCAAAAAGAGATATCACAATCTTAAATGCCGCCGCTGCAATCTATGTATCAGGATTAGCTGAATCAATCCAAGAGGGCCTAGAAATAGCTAAAAACTCAATAGATACTGGAGAGGCTCTAGAAAAAGTGAAAGCCCTGATAGCTTTTTCAGGTGGGAAAGATGATCTTGAATTCTTGGAGGAGTTATCGTGAAAGTCTTGGAGAAAATTTTAGAATCGGTGCAAAAAAGAGTGGAATTCGAAAAAAAGCGCTGTCACGTGTCAAGTTTTGACGAAAGTCAGGCAGGCACCCGGAGCCTGAAGGAGTCTTTACTTGGAAATCCCCAAATTTCGGTCATTGCCGAATTAAAGAAAGCTTCACCCTCAGAGGGGCTTATAAGAAGGGATTTCAACCCTCCAAAGCTTGCTGAATCTTTTGAACGCGGGGGGGTAAAAGGAATATCGGTTTTGACTGAGCCTGAGTATTTCAAGGGAAATATCAAGCATATAGGTAAAGTTAGAAAAAAAGTGGATGTCCCTGTGCTAAGAAAGGATTTCATCTTGGATGAATATCAACTTTATCAGACTGCACATTATGGGGCAGATGCTGTTCTTCTTATTACAGAAATTCTTGGTAAAGAACTCAAAGAATTCATCAAAATTTCTAAAGATCTGGGCCTAGAACCATTAGTAGAAGTAAGGGAAAAAAAACATGCTGAAATTGCAATGGAATACGGGGCTGACCTCGTAGGCATCAACAATAGAAACCTCAAAACTATGAGAATAAGCTTCAAGAGAACGGAGAAAATTGCTAGATATCTCCCAGATGATACCGTTGTGGTTAGTGAGAGTGGAGTTGACAACTCCGGGGACATCCTTACTCTCAGAGAGTATGGTGTGGATGCGGTTTTAGTTGGTACCTCTATAATGAAGTCAAATGACGTAGAAGATAAGGTAAGAGAGTTGAGTGAGGTGAGCCCCATTGACAGGAATTAAGATTTGCGGACTAACGGAGATACAAAATACACTCGAAGTTGTCAGATTAGGCCCCGATATGGTTGGAACCATAGTAGATGTAGGTGTGGAGACTCCAAGGGAAATAACCAGACAAAAAGCAAATGAAATCTTTAATCACGTGCCCAAAAACATAGGAAAGGTCATGGTTTCCATGATAGATGAAATACAAGAAGATATTGAATTACTAGATAAAGTAAATGCGGATTATATTCAGATACATAACTCACTGAAACCTAGAAAGTTGGAAAAAATACGAAACAAAACGGACAAGAAAATTATTGCCGTTCTTCCCATAAAATGCAATCAAAAGGAAAAAGCAAAGATTATGCAACATGCAGAAGAGCTTTCCAAAGTTTCCGACTTTTTATTACTGGACTCTGCCTCTCCAAGAGGAGGAGGAACCGGAAAAACTCACGATTGGGAATTAAGCAGCAAGATTAGAGAAAAGGTTGATGTACCGATTATTCTAGCGGGAGGCTTAAGACCCGAAAACGTGGGAAGTGCTGTGGAAAAGGTAAATCCAAAGCTAGTTGATGTGTCCAGTGGAGTTGAAAGTGAACCTGGAATTAAGAGCATCTACATGGTAAAAAAATTTATCGAGAGAGTTGATTAATTTGGGTATACCGAACGTAGATGATTATCCCGGCAAAAAAGGGAAATTCGGGGATTTCGGGGGCAGATACGTTAACGAAATGCTTATACCAGCCATTATGGAACTTGAAAAGTGTTTCGAAGAGTACTATCACACTAATAGATTCCAAAAGAAATTAAAAGGGCTTCTAGAGAACTTTGGTGGAAGGCCAACTCCCCTTTATTTTGCAAAAAATCTCAGCGATATGGTGGGATGTAAGGTATACTTGAAACGCGAGGATCTCCTTTACGGCGGATCACATAAGTTGAACAATACTTTGGGCCAAGCATTACTTGCAAAGGAGATGGGAAAGTCGAAAATTATAACTGAGACTGCAGCTGGAATGCACGGAGTTGCAACTTCAATCGCGGGAAACGTCTGCAACATTAATGTGGAAGTATTCATGGGTGTTCATGATATCAAAAGACAGCCCTCGAATGTTGATAGAATGAAACTCCTAGGCGCCGATATTAAACCTGTGAATATAGGTAAGGGCATATTGAAGGACGCAGTTTCCGACACATTAAGGAAGTGGGCTTCCTGTTCGGACACAACACACTACTTAATGGGGTCTACAGTGGGACCGCATCCTTTTCCTGATATAGTCGCTAGCTTTCAAAGCGTTATAGGAAGGGAGATAAAAACGCAAACAATAGAGAAGGAAGGAAAGATTCCTGATGCAATAATCGCATGTGGAAGTGGTGGCAGTAACGCTCTCGGAGCTTTTAGGCCGTTTGTAGAAGAAAAGGACGTGAAGCTCTATTTCGTTGAAGGCGGAGGAGAAAGCTTAGAAGCTGATAATAGTGCTGCAGCATTTCAACTAGGTAGTCCAGGAGTAATACACGGATCCTTAATGTACACGCTCCAGGACGAAAACGGACAGATAATGCCGTCAAAAACCAGGAGTGCGGGTCTGAACTATCCAGGCAGAGGGCCTGAACTATCTTATCTCTACGAAACCGGGAGAGTTAAAGCAGGATATGCCTTCGACAACGAGGTTTTCGAGGCCGTAGAGGTTATGGGTAATACCGAGGGACTTATTCCTGCTTTGGAAACAGCACACGCTATCGCTTATTTACTGAAAAAATCGAATGAGTTTGAAAGCGAGGATCTCATCGTATTGAATTACTCTGGAAGAGGGGAAAAAGACCTTGACACAATACTCAAGGAGCGGAAAAATGAAAATTGAAAGAAAATTTGAGGAGTTGAAACGAAAGGAGGAAGGCGCATACATGCCTCACATCTATTACGGTGATCCTTCATCTGAGTTCTCCTTAAAATTAGTAGAGATACTAATAGAAAACGGTGCGGACTTTCTAGAATTCGGAATTCCATTTTCCGATCCTACAGCTGATGGACCCGTCTTTCAAGAGTCATGTGAAAGAGCATTGAACAACGGAATTACTCCAGAAAAATGCCTAGAAGGAATAGAAGAAATCAGATCAATCGGACACAGTATTCCAATAATACTTACCACCTACTTCAACATTCCTTACAAATATGGAATACAGGATTTTTTTGATAGGCTCTCGAAACTTGATGTCCAGGGGATTATCGTTCCAAATATGCCCCCGGAAGAGGTCGGAGCTTTTGAAAAAAAGGCAGACGAAGCCGAGATAGATATTATTTTTCAGGTAACTCCAAACACTAATGAAAAACGGCTCAAATCAATTCTCAAAAAGTCCTCGGGTTTCCTTTACGTGATAAATTTTGAGGGAGTCACAGGAATCAGAGAGTCTATTGGACAATCTACACTGACACTTATTAAAAGGATCAGAGAGAACTCTGATATCCCACTATTGGCTGGATTCGGTATATCGGAACCTTCACAAGCAGAAAAGCTAATTTCAGAGGGTGCTGACGGAGTTATTACAGGAAGTGCAATAGCAAAATTATATAGAAAAGAAGCTGGGGCTCCCGAAGCAGGACTAAATAAAGTCAAGAAATTTGCCCTAAAAATCAAAAAAGGTTGCATAGAAGGTTATCGCAGATAAATAATGTTTATTAGAAATAATCAAATTTTGCGCTTTTACTGTCCATGACACCCAAGAACTCTCTCTTCTGGATCTGCTTGAACATTTCTATATTTTTGTTTTTTCCTTGGACAAGTTTCTCTAGAATTTCAAAGTATTCCTCCGGATCATTTCCCTGCCATATTTCACTTATCAATTCAGTGTTAGTTGAGGAGAGCAATTTTTTATAGACGTCCCTTTTAAATTTTTCTCTTTCCAAAAGGTCAGAAAGTATCTCATCCGCGGTTTTGTTCTCAAGATTTATTTCCCCACTCTCCGACGGACCATCTCCCTCCAATTCAATGCCTTCCAAATTCTCCCCAATTTTTTCAAGTAATGATTTATGCTCCGCAGACCCGCTTGCTATTTCGAAAATCACATCTTGATATTTATCCATTTTCTTGTATACATTCCAGAAGTTAGAACGCTCTAACTGAGATTCAGACCAATAAGCATAACCTAAAAACCTGTCCAAAGCAGTTAGCATTACGCTACTAACTTTTCTTTCCCCCTCATTTCTCTTGGCTTTTTTTGTTCTCTCAATCAGCTCAATGCCATCCTCAGTCGCTTCGAGAGCTTCCTTTATATTGTCCCCTACCTTTTCGGGAAGATTGAAGTCCCTTAGCTCATCCAGATTCTGGTAGATAACTTCTGTTTTTTGCCTAAGATCATGGCTAAGTAGAGAATCCAAAAATTTATTCCTTTCCTCTGTTCGCTTCGCTTTAACAACCTGAATTAACGCTTCAGCTAAAATACTAAACTGAGTCGACGGACTTCCCGACTTACGGAAGTATCTATCGGCGTCATGATTCAGGGCTTCTTTGGCTATTTCTTCCTTCCCTTTCCCCGTCAATATAATAAATGGTATACCCTCTCCATTTGACCTTAGCTCTTTCAGGAGATCCAGACCTGTTTTTCCTGGCATTTTGTAGTCGGAGGCTATAGCATCGTATTGCTTTTCATCTAGCAAAGACAAGGCCTCATCGGCGGAAGCAGCAGTATCCACATTGATTCTGTCATCTCTCCTGTCCAAAAACATCTTTGCCTGTTCTCTATAGCCCTCCTCATCGTCTACTACCAGAACATCTATCAGATCAGTATCCACATCTTTCATAAAAACCAACTTTTCATAGATATTTATCTCCGAATTGGTAATAAGAATACCGATTTGAAAATAGTAAAAGTAATAACTCTTAACTAAAGCAATACAGTAAAAAGGTCATAGAGTAATTGCTATAGGAGGTATGAAAATGAAGATAGCTGTTTTAACAGGTGGTGGGCATGTAAGTGCCCTAAACGCAGGTATTGAAGGAATTACCAAGGAGGCTGTAGACAAAGGTTGGGACGTCCTAGGAGCTCTAGACGGATGGGAAGGACTCGAAAAAGGAGACTTTGTAAATTTAACAAAGGAAAACACCGATTCCATAAAGGGCTTCGGAGGTTCTATTTTAGGATCTGGAAGGTGGAAACCATATCTCGATGCAGTACAAAAGACCGTTAAAGAAAATGAAATAGATGGAGTAATCGCTCTTGGAGGAGACGATACCTTAGGTGTGCTTGACGATCTCTGGGAAGATTATGAAGTTCCAGCGGTTGGTTGGCCAAAGACAATGGACAATGATCTTGGGGCCACTTATTTTTCCCTAGGATACCCAACTGCTGTCAAAAATGCTGTAGAGACAGTTTTGAACTCCTTTGATATCGCCTGGACTCACGGAAGAATAGCCATGATTTCAGTATTCGGTAGATCGACCGATTGGGTAGCCGCAGGTGCAGGTGCCTATGGCGATGCAGATATGGTGCTGCCAGGGGAAAAACCAACTCGTATAGATGAGATATACGAAAAAATAAAAGAGATTTATTTTGAGAACGAAAACGACAAAGGAAAACCATACGCCACGATGGTCATAGCAGAGGGCGCCAGTATTGAGGGTCTCGAAACCCATGTAAAGAGAGACGATATGCATGTCGATGAGTTCGGTCACCCAAAATTGGATCCCAACTACCTTGTAAGTTCTCTTTCAGACACGATTAGGGAAAAGTCCAAAGAGGATCTCGGAAAACAAATCAAGACAGCACCAATATCACTGACGTATCAACTAAGAAATGGGAAACCCTTAGAGATAGACGAGCAACTGGGATACGAATGTGGAAAGAAATGTGTTGAGTTGCTAGATAACGAAAGGCCGGGTCGGATGGCGATCGTTGAGGAAAATGACGGAGAACTTGAAGTCGGAGACGCGAATCTTTCAGAAGGCGTTGAAGTCAGCATGGTTAGCGAAACCGACTACATTGATTACGAAAATCTTAGCATCAGAGAATCGTTCTTTGACTACGCGGATCCGTTCATGGGTGAAAAAGGAGAAAGACAGATTCACCTTTTAGATAGAAGAGAATATAAAGCCTCCTAAAACTTTCTTTTTTCTTTGGATTTTTTATGAAAGATACTTGAATTAACTCTCAGAATAAACCAAAAAATATAATCACATTTTTGTGAGTAAAACTTAACAGTTATTATTAAGAGAATAACGTAAGGGAGAAAAATGAGATGCAAAGAATGTGGAAATGATGTTGAATATTTGACTGATGGACTCTGCAATGATTGCTTCATCAAAAATAACGAAGGACCATGTGGATGTTTTACTAAACTAAAGAGGTTTGAGTAAAGCCAGTTCAAGATTTAATGGGTTTTGCTATCTTTCCCCCTAGTTCCACAGCTTCCTCAATATCTTTTCAACAGGGAGTCCTTCAATTCCATTGATCCAATTTTCTCAACCGAAAGGCCTTTTAATCTTCCCACCAGTTCCGGAACGCAGCAGGGGGCCCACCCTTGTGATTTCTAGAATCTAAGGTATTGAACCGATGGATTAAGTTTACTCAACAGATGGGCTATATTTTTAGCGTTAGATCCATCCCTCCATGGAATGCATCATAATTTTTACATTCCTTTCTTTCAAATCTTCTTCAACTGGGTTGACCGTATCTCCAATGGCACTTTTATCGTAGTCAGATAACAAGTATGAGTTAAAGGTAGTTACCTAAAGTAAGGTAAAAATCTGTCAGACGTTCTCCTATCCTAACCTGATACCAATAACCAATATAGTAAACATTTGGAGTTATTTCAACCGACGCTTTTGGACGAATTATTTTTACCTCCGTTTATGAATAAAAATGAGAGAAGATCTTGGTTTGAAAGAGTTTTAATACGGACAGCTCAAACCCCAAATGGTCAAATTATGGAATGTCCATACTGTAAGTCGTCTCTAAATGATAAGGATAAAGTATGCAAAACCTGTGGAAGGAGTTTAACAAGTCAGGAACTCAAGCTTCAAAGCAAAGTCAACGAATATAGAGAAAAACGCGATCGGATGCTAGCAATATTTGCAATTGGGATTTTTGCTATAATGATTGTCCCAATATTTCGGGCCGTATTAATGATAATAATATTTGCAATATCCCTCCCTTTGTGTGTATTCTATTCATGGAAAAAAAGGAAGTTTTACAAGGCGCTCAAAGAGAAATTGGACATCTCAAGCCTCTAATCTTAATCCTAAACGAATAATATTCAGTGAGATTAAAACTGCGGTTGATGCCTCAAAATTGACTTCCAATTCATCTAATTTAAAAAAATCATAAATTTACTAAATTTTCCTCTTTAATCCAAACCCCTCTATGTTAATGCTATGCAATTTCGTTCTTAATGTCTTAGAGTTTAATAAAAAGAATTTTTGTCCAAATATCGAACTCGATAACGCTTAAATAGAGAGAATAATTAACTCTCCAAATTCGCTTTTATTTTTAGGAGTGAATTACCATTTCTAAAATGAAAAATGAAAGAAATCTGGAACACTAAGAAACGAAACGCAGTAGATGTTTTAATCTTGGATGGATATGTTGACGAACCAAGTCTTCTTGGCGTACCACCGTATATCTCCCCCGAGCCTAGGTTGCTGGCAGGTGTCGCGGAATGTGAGGGATTGGATTGGGAATATCTTACAGCCGATGAATATAGAAGACACGGACTCCCTAAAGCAAAAGCAATATTACTCCACGGAGGGGTTACCGTTCCCGGTAAATACCTCGTTGCAACTCCCCTCAGTGAAAAAGAAGCCAGCAATATCGCCAATCAAAGAAGCGAAACCTTTCTCGGAGGGCCTCTAGCACGATATGGGGAGGTAGACGGATTCGATCATTACGTCGAGAAGGACCTTTCCGCCTACTTCTTCGAAACATTGAAGGGAACCCCGAAGGACAGATGGATAACTCCCAAAGAAAGAGAACTTTGGTCAGTGCAAGGGGCGAGAGTGGTGAGGAGACATCCGATGTTTCCGGACCCATTAATTGCCGAGGTCAGTATGTACAGAGGATGCCCCAGATACTTTACTGGTGGCTGTGAATTCTGCACGGAGCCCGATTATGGTAAACCGAATTTTAGAGATCAAGAAGAAATTCTTTCTGAAGTCAAAGAACTTTACTCACTAGGTGTTAAACACTTTAGACTAGGAGGGCAGTCCTGTACACTGAGTTACAAATCTAAGGGAATTGGGAGAAAGGAAACACCCATCCCTCAGCCACGGGAGGTTATTTCACTCTTCAAGAATTTGAACGAGGAATGTCCCAGAATTAAGGTGCTCCATACTGACAACGCGAATCCAGCCGTAATCTCTGAATACCCTCGCAGGGCCAGAAAGATTTTGAATGGTCTGGTGAGATATACAACTCCCGGAAATATATTGGCCCTTGGGATGGAATCTGCAGACGAGAATGTCATAGAAGTAAACAATCTGAACTCAACTCCTGATCAAGTAGAGAAAGCGATAACCATGATAAACGAATCAGGGGCGGAGAAAGGTGCTAACGGAATGCCAGAGCTTTTGCCAGGGCTTAACTTTCTGGGTGGTCTGAGCGGCGAAACCCCTGAAACCTATGAACGGAACATGGAGTTTCTAAGACGAATACGAGAACGTGGTCTTTGGCTAAGAAGGATTAACATACGGCAGGTTCTATCTCATAATGAAGAATTTAAAATGGAACAAAGAAGTGAATTCCGGAAGTTCAAAAAAAGGGTAAGGGAGGAAATTGAGAGACCCCTTTTGATGGAAATGTTCCCAAAAGGAACAGTGATCAGACGAGTCTACATGGAGAAGAGAGAAGGCAAAAAAACTTTCGGAAGACAGATTGGCACTTATCCACTTTTAGTTGGAGTGAGGTATCCGCTTAAAACAGGTAGATATTACGACATTTTGGTAACAGAATACGGATATAGGAGTATAACGGGAATACATCACCCATTTACGTTAACTGAGGCTAGTTATGAACAGTTACAGGCTATTCCTGGAGTAGGTGAGAAAAGAGCTGCCAAGATATTCAGACATCGTCCAAGCACCAAAGAGGAATTAGACGAAATAATAGAGAATGGAAAAAATCTCCTTAAATATGTGAGTTTTAACCCCTCACACGACTGACAAGAAGATCACCCGTATTAGCTGATCTTTTCTAGGGTATAAATAAACAGAAAAACAAAATAGATTAATGATATGATAGAAAAAATCTTGGTTCCGGTAGACTCGATAACTTTTGATAACACTCTTTTGGCCGTCGAGAACGCCATAGAGTTTGCAAAAAGACATGGAAAAGGAGGTGGCCCCGAGTTAATCTTTATCCACGTATGGAACGTTGATTCAGATCGAATCTCTGCCAGTGATGAGAAGCGTTTGAGAAGGCTGAGAAAGAACGAGATGGAAGGGGAATTCAAAGAAATAGAAAAAATGTGCGAGAGTGAAGACGTTGAAGAATTCAAAACTAAATTCTATGAGGGTGGTGAAGCGGATAAGGAGATCGTAAGCTTTGCGAAAGAAAACGACGTAGATCTTATTGTTATTGGTTCAGGAAAGATTCATGATAAGACCATCCAGGGAAAGATTAAGAAGTTTATTTATGGAAGCGTTACGGAAAGCGTAATCCATGAGGCCCCTTGTTCGATATTTGTAGTAAGAACTAAAAATTGAGTATCTACAGCTTATATCCGATTAAACAGATCTTAGTATCTAGTATCCAAGATTATTATCCCATTCTAACGTTTAATCTAAAAATAAAAAGAAAAATAGTAACCTTCGCGGGTCTTTTCGCTTATTTTGGAATAGCACACCAATACGGAAAGGGAATAAGGTTTGATCCACCGAGTGAATTAGAATTTTTAGGCGGAGGGGAATTGTGGGGAAGAGTGCCTATAGGCATATTTATAACACTAGCAATACTGGTATTGCTATCTTATCTGTATAATTATCACACATTCGGTCAATACGTAAAGGCAATCGGAGGAAATGAAAAGGCATCTTCGCTAGCAGGCGTCAATGTTGATAAAACAGAGATTCTATACCTTCCTTTTAATGGGCATAGTCGTTGGATTCACAGCCATTTTATACATAGGAAGAATGGGTTCATATAAAGCAGATTACGGAACAACTTACGAACTATTTACAATAGCCGCGGTTACGATAGGAGGAACGGCTCTATATGGTGGAAAGGGCAGAGTGTGGGGGGCATACTTTGGTGCTTTAATATTTGCGATCGTAACCAGAGCTATAATCTATCTAGGGATCGGATTTAGATGGCAACAGGTGTTTACAGGTTTATTGATACTTATCGGTGTCACGATGTACTATGCTCCTCTCGGAAGGGAAGAAGAGGGAATACCCGGTTAGAAGGACCCCGGTTATTTCTTGAATCGGAAATTTCATGAGGCTGACAATACATTTTCTGCTTTAAAATTACTTTACAATGCAACTGAACCCATCATAGTCCATTATGAATAGACAAACATAACCCTTTTAATTTTTCTTCACCATCCTCAAACGGGTTAGAGTCGTGAAGAAGACCGATACAAATGCTCTCAAAAGAGAATTTCCGTTTATTATTACTATCTATAGAGAATCACAACGCCGCCAGGCACGATATAGTGAAAGATACACGACTTCAGCTATCTCAAATACTCCGAATCAATATAATATGAATCCATTCGTATGTGAAGCTTTGTCAGTCTATTTTGAGAATACAGAAACAGAGTTGTGTTTTATTCCAAACAAGAGGGAAAAACCGAAACAGGTTCTAGATGAAAAACTCGAGCCTTACACCCTGCCATGCGGGTTTAACTGATGTCGGAAGAAACATTAATTTTTCCGGAAACGCACGAAAACGGAGTAGAATTTATCTAGAGGTGATAATGATCGGATTAAACTTCATAATAGAGGGCATTAGAGAAGCGTTACACTTAATTATCACTGCTGATCCTTTAGTAATTGATATAGCCTTAAGGTCCATATTTGTCTCAGGACTAGCAACTTTAATTGCTTCTCTCTGGAGTATACCGATAGGTGTAATCTTAGGAATTAAAAAATTCAGAGGAATTGGATTTTTCAGAAATTTATTTAACTCCCTCATCGGGATTCCGACAGTTGTTCTTGGACTTATTTTATATCTCCTTCTGGTACCAGAAGGCCCCCTCGGATTCCTAAATTTACTCTACACCCCTCTAGGCATAAGTTTAGCCCAGGCAATTTTAATTACCCCTATCATTGTTAGTTTCACTGCAAGTTCAATTGAGTCGGTGGAAAATGAGGTTAGAGAGCTGGCCATAACGTTAGGAGCAGGCCAAATAGATTCCACAGTAACCATACTGAAGGAAGGAATAAACGGAGTCTTACTTTCCATAGGGTCCGGTTTCAACCGAGCGATAGCCGAGCTTGGACTTGCAATGATGATTGGAGGAAATATCATGGTGGGCGATAGCGCCCTTAACACCCGAGTTCTGACCACTTCTATTAGCATGTACACTGCTAGGGGGGAGTTGAACGTGGCCATAGCCTTAGGAATAATACTCCTTATTATCGTAATTACAATAAGTGTCGTATTGAATTTATTCCGGAGGGAGAAATCATAGCTTTCGTCGAATTAACACAGATTGAGAAAAAATTCGATTCATTTCGGGCTCTCAAATCGGTATCCCTTGACATAAGTAAAGGGGATATACTCGCAATTATTGGACACAACGGATCAGGAAAGACCACACTAATGCGGATTATGGCAACGCTGGATCTTCCAACGTCAGGAGAATATAGGTACAAGAAAAGAGAAGTAAAAGATTTGTACGAATTAAACAGAAAAGTGACTCTTGTCTTTCAGAAAACTACAATGTTTAGCTCCACGGTCGAAGACAACATTGCATATGGACTCAAGGTTAGGGGAATCTCCGATGAAAAAAGGGAGAGAAAGGTTCGAAAAGCCTTAGAGTTAGTGAAAATGACAGAGCACGCAGAAAAAAAAGCGAAAAAATTATCTGGGGGAGAACAGCAGAGAGTTGCAATGGCAAGAGCACTTGTTACGGACCCTGAGCTTCTTCTGCTTGACGAACCTACATCGAATATAGATCCAGGCAATGCAAAAATCGTTGAAAATTCAATAAGAGAAATATCGAAAAAGAATGGCACCACCGTTGTTTTTGCTACTCACTCCCTATTTCAAGCGAAAAGGCTGTCTGAGAAAACCGCTCACCTCTTTGACGGGAGGATTTTAGAGAAAGGAAAAACTGAACAAGTATTTGAGAATCCTAAAGATGAGAGGACGAAGAAATTTCTCTCAGGGAAACTAATCACCTAACAAATAGGTAGAAGAGATATGG
>JBKHIS010000068.1:0-5406 GCA_046538535.1 Hadesarchaea archaeon
CCCTTTTTCATCAGCTTGAGAGTCACTTTCAACAACCACTTTATCTATGATTGATTCAATGCTTACCTCTTCCAATTCTTCCTCCTCCCTGATTTCCCTCAACGTCCTGACCTTTTCGATCAGATCTATACTGTCCTTGACGGCTTTTCTCGATTTCTCCACATAATCCTCCGCCTCTTCAGGCAGATCGTAGTCCCTCAACAGCCCGTGATAACCCTGCACAATCTGAGCCTTGTTTCGAATATCATGCCTCAGCAAAGAATGGAGAAACTCCTCTTTCTCCTCGGCCCCTTTCCGCTCAGTGATGTCCCACCAAGCACCGATTACTTCCCGGGTGCCATCATCATAGGTGATCAACTGTTCCTCATCGTGAAGCCAGCGATAATTACCCTGTTTGTCTTTAAATCTATACTCTGCAGTGATCCTGTCAGTCTCCTCATCCGTCAACAATTTTTCTTCTTTTTCGAATAATTCTTGAGAATCTTCCGGATGAAGATCATTCAAAAAATTTTCAGGATCGCTTGTGTAGTATTCAGGCTCATGCCCTAAAACATCCTTGACACTCTCACTAACAAAGGTCGTTTCGGGAGTTCCATCAACAACCTCATAGGTATAAATCACTGCTGGAGTATTAGACAATAAAGTATCGAAACGTTTTTTACTCCTTTCCAGATTCTGCTCCGTTTCTTTTCGCTCGGTGATATCTCGAAGTTGCTCTATAATGAAGGATACTTCCCCCTCCTCATCCAGAACAGGGGTGCTCGTCGCTTTCAAGTATCTGCCCAGTTCAGGCTGATACTTCTCTACGGTTTCAATATTTTTGCTCTTCAGGGCTTTTCTAGTGGCGCACTTTTCGCATTCTTCGTCCCGTCCTATAAGCTCGTAGCATTTCTTACCCTTCACTTCATCGGGTGACATGCCCAAAAGGTCGTAACCAGCCTGATTGTAGCGGATTACCGTATGATCCGGTTTTTGAAATCCAACCACGTCCTGTATCCCATCGAGCATCCCTTCAAGCATTTCAGTCCTCTCCCGCAGTTCTTCTTCTTGCTCTATCTTCTCAGTTATTTTCACTCCCGTTTCTAGAGCACCGATAATTTCTCCACTATCGTTCCTGACAGGACTCCCCCTCAATCGCCAATAATCTTCTTCGCTTACCGGAGACATCACCCTCTCTCTAACCTCACCTACTTCAATCGCTTCAGTAACCGGGCACTCTTCACAAGGCTCCTCGTTTCCTAACCATGCTTGATAGCATTTCTGTCCCTCCAGTTCTTCCAAGTTCTTCCCTGTAGCTTCTGCATACGCCCTGTTTGCCCAAACCAGCTCGTGATCTTTATTGTGAAAAGCTATTATCTCGCTGGCACTGTCCAATATTAGAGATTTTTCTCGTTCAGATTCCCTCAATCTCTTCCTCGAACGCCAGTGACTCACACTTTGAATGATCGTATCCGCCAACACGCCATACTGAGACTTTGGATTTCCGCCCTTCTGCAAATAACGATCGGCTCCAAGATTCAAAGCCTTTATAGCCACTTCTTCTCTACCCTTTCCAGTAAAAACAATAAAAGGAATATCGCTGTCCAAATCCTTCCTTACGGTTTCTAAAAAATCGAGACCGTCCATTTCAGGCATCTGATAATCCGAAACAATACAATCAAAATCCTCCTTTCTAAGCAATTCCAAACCCTTCTCAGCGGAAGAAACAGCCTCGACACTAATACTCTCGTCCTCTTTCTCGAGAAAAATCTTCGCCTGATCCAAAATATCCGACTCGTCGTCCGCAAAAAGAACCTTAATCAAAATTTCTATCTCCTTATAGCATGTAAAAAATGTGAATCAAATTACTTTAAACCACCCGCCTAATTCTAACCCCTAAAAAAGCTATTCTCAAACCTTGAAAGACCGCCAGGTTCCGAACATTTCTTCTAAATTCTCTAACAGTTCCTTGATTTCTGCGTTTCCGTCTTCTGTCACAAGTCGAGCAAAATAAAGCCGTGTCAAAATCAGAAATCAGAACAATAATTAATGAAGAATCTGTCAAGCTCGCAACAATTTCTGAGAGGGGAAAAAGATTACAAATAATCGGAATTTAATAATAGAAATGAAGGGAGACTCGAAAAATCTCAGTGTAGACTTTGAGACGTGTATCGGTCAACTCTTTAGACGTATGAAAAACGATGATAGAAAATACGGTCTAGCCTTTACCGATAATTACAAAAGATTTATCGACGATTCAAGATATCTCTTGAAAAATTAGGGGTAAAAGTATTCATAGTATCTGGGGAAGAAGTAAAGAAATTAACATGAGCAAAGAAGAAGGAAAATTATGACAAAAGAAAAGTTAGAAAATGGAAATGAGGAACCAACTAATGCTTGGTTTATTGTTTCCATCATTCTTGGAGTAATAGGAGGTATCATTGGATATTTTGCAGGCAGAAACTGTAAACAGGAAATGGCAAATCGATTACTAAAAGTAGGCATTTATGCTACTGTAGCCGTTCCACTTTGGTATGGAGAAATTGCGGCCAGATGTGGGATTTTTGAAACCCCGGTACCTGTTTGGGGGTCTGGATTTTCTTTGAATTCATCTTTGCAGGTATAGGTTACGTGTTGTGCAAGTGAAAAATGAGTAGATTAGTAATCCCGCCTAGTAAAAAACTATTCTTTCTCTTAAATCCAAAATACAAACCCAACCTAATTTCTCGAAACCAAAAACACCAAAAACAAAGACCCTCTAAAATTGCTTCAAATCTTGTTCCAGACAAGCAAACCATTAAATCACTCAATAACCCTCTAAATAACCCACCATCACAAAAACCTCAATCAAGTCTCTAGCTCTAAGCGAATCGGGGTCGGATACTCTCCAAGATCGGCGTCCTCAGGAAGTTTATCCACGGTGGTCTTCATGGATTCGTCCTTTGACTCCGGTCCCTCAAGGTCCTCTATTTGAAAAGGCTCTCCTAAACGTCCCTTTTCCTCAATATTTGCCACCTGGCTCTGAAAATTCTCGACCATGGTTACAATCCCGTCTTCCAGGTCAGGGGGCTCGAGACCCTCAACTTTACGCTTCAAAGTTTTTTTACTCTCCATTCCGAGCCCCCTCCACTTTCTCGACGCGTTAGTTCAGTTCTTCTAGGTCACGATCTTTCAAAATCTGTCTGTATGAGTTAGATAGACAATCAGGGCTTTGAGCCACTTAATCCTCATTTTCTCGTTCTTCACGTTATAGATGCAAACAGAATTTACCTCCGTTTTGCCTTTTGAATCTCCATATCCATGTGCCGTAAAATCTGTTCACGGCTGGGTTGGGTCAATTTTTCAAAAACGCTTGAAAACGCTTTAAAACAGAAAAATAAGTAATTTAAACGCTTATTCTAATTATCGTGAAAATGGAGAGTGGCGCCGGGGCTGGGAAACTAGCCCTAAATTTGCCCGTAAATTAACTTCCTCCCAATTTAATCACTAACAAAATGCTAATAGATTGTTAAGTCTCTTATCTCTTTACAAGATAATATTGGATATAGAAGATCTCTAAAATTCCACCTACTAAAACTAAAGCTAATCCGCCAACGACACTAAGAAAAGGATTCAGTAAAATTATTCCATCCTTACCTTCTATCATGAAACCGACAGCACTCGAAGTAAATCCTGCAACAAACAAATATGAAACTATTGACATCCAGTTAAACATCTTCCGAGCCTTTTCTTTTCCCCCCTTGCCAAGAATAGGTTCTATCAACTCCTTTCTAATAACCGATTCAGTTTTACTAATAAAAGATTTAGATGCATACGCTACAACCATTCCAATCACTATTGGAATAACTAAAACCGAAAAAATTACATCTATCCCTGAAAATGGTCTAAATAAATCTACATAAGTCTCCAAAACAAAATCCCAATTAAAAATAGCTATATTACTATTGGATTGAACTTTTCAATGTTTTCAGAGTTTTGAACCTCAGGCCTCTAACGCCCTCGAGGGCTTTCCGGTACTTTTTCCGTTTTTTCTTTGTAGGGGTGATAATCCAAATTTCATCAAAATGATCAATTCTTTTTTCAACGTCTTCTTTGAATTTCTCCAAGTCAGATTTCAAACCCGTTTCACATTCGATCCCAATCTCAGAAGTATTTACGATAGCTGTAAAATCAGACCCGGCCCTTCCCTTCTCGATCTCTCCACCTTGTTCCAAAATTGTGGCCTTCGCCTTTCTAGTCAAAGCTTTGTGAAAGGCGCTCACACCCTTTTCCTTGGACCAATACATTACAAGCCTGTTCCCCCAACGGTCTTCCAGATCGGCCTTCATCACCGCACCGAAAGAAGTCAAATCCTTGAGCAAAGCATGACAGTCCACTTTAAGCCTGTTCGCATCCTTATCATACTTATCCTCCAACTCCCAACCCAGTTCAGTTACATAATAAGCCCGTTCGTACAACAATCTCATCAAATCATTCTCCAAACCCTCCTCATCAACCCTAACCGCACCGTCAGAACCCTCAGAATCCTCAGCCTTTTTCCCAGAACCGGAACCCTCTTTTTGCGTCTCACGATTTCCTTTTGGCGTTTCACGCCCCGTTTCTTGCCGTTCCACGGTAGGTTTCACCGATTTCTCGTTTCGCAAAGTCTCACTTGCGATATAATCAGGACTCTCCAAATACTCCGGAAGCTCATTAAGCCTATAGATAAAGAAACGGCCCAAAAAATTGGGAGCCTGAATATCCACAAAATCCACAAACTCATAACGTCACAAACTTTTGATAAAACGTGCAGAATTCGAATGAATCCGATTCAACCGCTCTAAACTCTCCTTATGAGTAGTTTTAGAAACAAAATGCGTATCCAACTTATTCCGAACATTCTCATAAACATCAGAAATATTCTGAATACAGAAAACAATCCAACCAGCCAAATGCCTACCTCCCTACACATCAAATCAAGAACCGAAACCATCCCAGACTACCGACGAAAAAATGATGGACTTTAAAGATAAGCGAAAATTCAAATCATGGCAACCATGAAAAATTCCGGCTAATAATCAAACTTATTAGTATTTGCATACACATATATGCACTGGTGATTACCATGCCGAACATGACGATAAGAATCCCCGAAGATCTGAAAAAAGAAATCGACAACCACCCAGAAATAAATTGGAGCGAAGTCGCTAGACAATCCATGTGGACCTACATACGCAAACTAGAAGTCGCAGAAAAAATAGCCTCGGAAAGCAAACTAACAGAAAAAGAAGCAGAAGAACTGAGCAAAAACCTCAAACACGACATAGCAAAACACTACAGGGAAACCACATGAAACTAGTCATAGACACAAACATACTCTTCTCAGCCCTAATAGCCGGAGGAAAAACAAGAAAAAAGTAAAAGTCTGAAAAACACCGCAACTTGTCG
>JBKHIS010000025.1:0-16015 GCA_046538535.1 Hadesarchaea archaeon
ATAGATCCGAGAGAGGTTATAACGGAGGTTCAAGATAAATATGGAAAATGAAAATCCCTACATTCCTTTTCCCGCCAAGGTAACGGATGTAACTCAGGAATACTCTCAGATAAAAACCTTCACACTTCGCTTCGAGAATGAGGATAAACAGAGTGAGTTTACTTATGATCCTGGACAATTCCTTCAGGTAACGGTTCAGGGAGTGGGAGAAGCTCCAATTTCGATCAATTCATCTCCGACCTGTGAGGGATGTTTCAAGCTCTGTATAGAAAAGAAGGGCAGGGTTACAAGCGCCATGTGGGATCTGGAAAGGGGGTCTAGACTTTTTGTTAGGGGGCCCTACGGTAATGGGTTTCCTATGGATGAGATAAAGGGAAAGGATGTTCTCTGTATCGCTGGGGGAATAGGATTGGCTCCTTTGAGATCTGCAATAGATTATCTCTTGGATAACAGGGAGGAACACGGTGACGTTCAAATACTTTATGGCGATAAAACTCCCGAATGCCTCCTTTTTGACCGCATCTATCCAGAATGGGATGAGGAGTTCGATTTAAACATAATATGTGAGGAAGGAACGGGCGAATGGACCGGCGACGAGGGCATGGTTACGGATTTGCTTGACTTGGTACACCTCGACCCCGAGGAATCAGTCGTAATTACTTGTGGACCACCTATCATGTATAAGTTCTTGATTCCGGAAATACAGGATATTGGATTTGGAAACGAGCAAATATATGTTTCATTGGAGAGAAGGATGGAATGTGGATTGGGAAAATGCCGTCGTTGTAACGTTGGAGATCTTTTCGTCTGCCAGGACGGCCCTGTCTTTTCGTTTGATGAAATAGAGGATTACTTTGATAAGGAGACTTAAAGAAGGAAGGTAAAATGAAGAAAAGAAAACCAAAAGTTGCATTTTATGATCTCACAGGCTGTAATGGCTGTCTATACACCATATTGAACCACCCTGCTCTTCTAAGCGTAGAAGAGGCGGTTGAAATTCAGAAGTTTCGATTAGCCAGCGATGTTGACGAGGAGGGTCCATTCGATGCAGCGATTGTTGAAGGATATGTTTCCGTCGAGGAAGATTTAGAAATGCTGGAGGAGATCAGGGAAAAGGCGGACATTGTGATCGCGCTCGGCTCATGCGCTTCATATGGCTCTATTCATTCCTTGAGGAACTTTTTGGATGTAGACGAGGCTAAGAAGAAGGTATATCCGGATAATCCAGATCTTGTCGAGACACCCAAGGAGGCTGTATCAATAGATAATCATATTGAAGTTGATTTAAAGGTGCCAGGTTGTCCTCCAAACGCGGATGAAGCTGTTGAACTGATTTCGGATTTAGTCTTTGGGAAGATGGAACCAGAGCTTTCTACTTGGCCTGTCTGTGTGGATTGCAAGATGAGTGGAAATGTCTGTGTATTGATTCATGGAATCCCTTGCCTTGGCCCAGTCACGAGAGGTGGATGTGGTGCCCCATGTCCCCAGAGCTATACTTGTGACGGCTGCCGCGGTCCAAAAGAGGAACCGAATCTTTCCTCCCTCGTTAGTAGATTTAAGGAATTTATGGAAGAAAAGGATATTAAGAGAATGTTCAAAAGATATGCGAGCTCGTCTCAGGATTTCAAAGAGGTTTTTGAAGGTGAGATAGATGAGTGAGGTAAAGCTAGTTGAGCGGGTGGAAGGCCATGTTGGGCTTGATATTGATTTGGAGTCGAAGGAGGAAGGGGGTGTGAAATTTGGAATAGCGGAGGGTCCACGGCTTTTTGAGAAGATGATGGAGGGAAGAAAGTACGATGAAGTACCCTTCTTTGTTTCAAGAATATGTGGTTTCTGTCCGATTGTACATAATTTGGGTGCGATAAAGGCGCTGGAGGGTGCAATGGGGATTGAAGCCAATGAGGTTGTTTCAAGGTTCAGGAGAGCCCTGAATTTGATGGAATTTGTACAGAGCCACTCGGCCCACCTCTATGTGTTAACCCTTCCAGATTTGGCGGGAGATAAAGCCGATCTATTTTCTCTCAAATCGGAGTTTCCGGAGGAAGTGAAGAAAGCAGTTCGTATGCGGATGGATATCAACTCCATGATTGAAACTCTTGGTGGACGGATTGTTCATCCTCTTTCCACAAGGGTTGGTGGATTCTCAAAGCTTCCTAACGAGGAAGAACTGGAGGAAGGGATTGAAAAACTTGATGGCATGATGCCTGTTGCAGAAGAGACCGTGGATTTGATAGCTGGGCTTGATTATCCTGACCTGGATATGGGAACTAATTGCCTTTCCCTTGGGAGGGATGATGATAGGTATCCGACTTATGAGGGATATGTAATCACGAGCAATGGGAAAAAGTTTGAGGTTGATGATTATTCCGAGGTTATTAATGAGGAGACTCGTTTTTATTCCACTGCAAAGTATAGTAGTATTGATGGCGAGCCTTACCTAACAGGTGCAATTTCGAGGATGAATTTGAACAAGGATTCTCTTTGTGGGAGAGCTAGATCGAAACTTAAAGATATGGATATTGAGTTTCCCAGTACGAATCCATATCATAATAATGTTGCTCAAGCAATAGAAATAGTGAACTCCTTAGAGGAGATAAAGGAGATTTACAGCTGGGCTTTAAGCGAGGATTTGGGTTCGGGCGAACTTAAGGGCCGAGAGATGAAGGGCGAATCGGATATAAAGGTTGAAGCTGGTTCGTCGGCTGATGCGGTGGAAGCGCCGAGGGGCACTTTGTTCCATTACTATGAGGTCGATGACGATGGATACATTTCCGATGCTGATATAATAACCCCCACTGCTCAGAGCGCGAATAATATTGAGAGGGATATCAATATTCTATTTTCCAAACTTGGAGATCTCTCGAGAGCCGAGATCAGGAAGAGAATTAAGGCGTTGATAAGGGCTTATGACCCCTGTATTTCTTGTTCTGTTCATTAGAGCCTTTAATCTCGCCCCAAAAAAATGAAAAATCTCCAAGCTCACCTTTGGCGAGCATTTTCAAAATCAGTCTAGAATATAATTGAAATTTGATGGGGAATTAGTTCTAGAGCTTGTATACTTGATCTCCTTCTCTTACTCTTTCCTTAACCTTTATTCCTACTGCTTCGTCTGGACCTGCTTCCTCGACCTTTTCTTGGTCTATTTCCATTGATTTTATCTTCTGTTCAAAGTTAGTGGTCGCTCCTTCAATCGATATTTTGTCTCCCACTTCTAGCTTTCCGCTAAGCTCTATCACGCCAACTTCTATTTCGGTGAAGTAATGTGTGATTTCCCCTATCTTTTCTTTTTCGACAGGACCTTCAACCATATATATCACAATTAAAGGATGTGGATTCTTTGTTTTATTGATTTCGATTTTTTGTTCTGTAATTTTTTCCTTTGTTTTATATTTTAAAGATTGAGCCTGATTGTTTAATGATTAAATATAACCGAAAATCAACTACTCGGTGAACTCCTCCAGTGACTTCAGGACTTCCGTGGCATACGTAAAGGCTGGTCCACCGCCCATCATTATTGCTACCATGGCGACTTCGAAAATCTCGTCTTTGCTCGCCCCTGCGTCTAGACAGTTCTTGGTATGTAGAGCGATGCAGTATTTACATCTGGCGGTTATTGCGGTCCCCAGTGTTACGAGCTCCTTCGTTTTCTGGTCTAAAGTGTTATCTTTTATCGTGGCGTCCATGAACTTTTGAAATCCAGCCATAGCTTCCTCATTTTCTTCTTTTAAGGTTTTCAGGGTTTTCTGGAAGTCAGAAACTAAATCTTTCATTTCTCCCAACAGATTCACCTCCTTTACGTTAAACTTTCATTTTTTGTTTGTAAAGGGTTATGTATTCAACACTAATGTGTGTTAGAAAATTTATTTTCTGAAGAGTTTTGAAGCAAGGTTTAATTTTTATTTCTTGAGGTAAAAAATAGGTATGTGGTCTTGTATGATTTCTAAAGATCTTTTGGTTATTGGTGGTGGTCCTGGTGGGCTCGTTTCGGCTATGAGGGGAGCCCAAAAGGGGCTCGATGTGCTGATGGCGGAGAGAAGGGATATAGGTGGGGTATGCCTTAATAGGGGCTGTATTCCATCCAAGTCTCTCAAAAGGGCCTCCGATATTGTTTACGGTTCTGAGTCGGCTGATGAGATGGGAATAAATGCCCAGATTAGTGTGGATTATTCCAAGACCATAGAATGGACGAGAAATAATATTGGAATTCTTACAGGTGGGATGGAAAAGCGGCTCAAGAAGGCAGGAGTTCGGATTAAGAAATCTGAGGCCTCTTTTATCGATTCTGGAAGGGCCGAAGTTGGCGATGAAGAGGTGGAGTTTGAAAACTGCGTCGTTGCAACCGGATCATCTCCAAATCAGCTCCCCTTCTGTCCCTTTGATTCCGAGAGCGTATTGAATTCAGACGAGTTTTTTGATTTGGATAGTCTGCCGGAGAAGTTTCTGGTAGTAGGGGCTGGGTATATTGGGATGGAAATAGGTATGATTTGCAACAAGCTAGGATCAGAAGTTACGATTTTGGAGGCTCTAGATCAGATTCTCCCTATTTTTGACAAAAAGACGGTTAAACCGATAAGCAGGAAGGCCAAAGAAATGGGCATGGATATTAAGCTAAATCGGAGAGTTGACAGCATTGAAAGTGAGAAAGGGGAAGTAGAGGTTCGGACCAAAGACGGGGAGGAATATTCCGCTGAAAAAGTTCTATTGGTGTGTGGTCGGTCGCCAAATACTGAAGGTCTCAATTTGGAAGCTACCGATGTGGAACTGACTGAGGGGGGATTTTTAAGGACGGATGATAGTTTCCGCACAGATGATCCTGGAATATACGCTGTGGGGGACGTTGTTGGTGGTAAGATGCTTGCTCATGAGGCCTACAATGAGGCAGTTGTTGCTGTCGAGTCAATTTTCGGCGGGGATGTAATCAAGTCACTTATTCCTGAAGTTGTTTTTACCGATCCTGAACTTGCGAGAGTTGGTGAGTTTAGAGAGGAAAATAGAGTTGGCGAGGTTTCGCTTAGACAGGTGCCGGCTGCTTATACGAAGAACGAGTTGGATGGGCAGATCAGAGTATCTGTCGACGATAATGATGTCATCAAAGGAGGGGAGATAGTTGGCCCCATGGCCAGTGAAATCATCCATCAGATTGGAATTGCTATTCAAAATGAAATGAAGGCGGAGGACATAATTGAGACGGTTCATGCACACCCTACAATAAGTGAAGGTGTACTTTTGGCTGTCGAGGATGCTCTTGACAGCCCGGTTTCATCCCTGTGAGATAGGGGCAGTATCTTTATATCTTAGAAATCTTGCTCTGTTTTGAGTTCTATACCGTTTCTGTGGAGTAGCTCGGCCGTAACTCCGTTTCCGCTGGTTAGCCCTTCATCCTTTTGATAAATTTCACCAAAACCGCAGGAGGGACTTTTTGCCTTTAAGATTGCCCTTTTTGCTTTGAAAATCCGGGCGATTTTTAGGGTTTCCCTGGCTCCCTTGATCATTTTTTTAGTCACGTTCTTTCCATTTTCCGTTCTGACTTCTCCTTTTCCATCGAGGACCGCGCCTCCATCTCCCCCTGAAAGAATCATTGGATCTCGGGGAGTTTCCAGTCCACCTAACTGTTCCGGACAAACAGGTATCAAATCGTTTTCTCTCGTTTTCCTCTCAACTTTCGGGTCCTTGTTGTTGCTTTCGTCGTATTTACAGTTTATTCCAAGAAGGCAGGCGCTTACAAGTGATTTTTTAGTCATTTAAGTTATCTCCCTTTTCGAAAATGAGTATTCTATCGTTTAATAATTTATTAGTTAGCTTTAGGCCTTCATATTTAGCTATCTCTATTATTTCTCTATTTTCAATTTTCATTGGATAAACACATATCTTCCCTTTTTTCTTCATGATACGGTTTAACTCAGCAAGTAGATTTCTTTTATCATCGACTTCGTGAATGACGTTTATGACCAGAACCCAGTCCATGGATTCTCTTCCTAGCGGGATTTCGGTTTCCTCTGATCCTAAGATAGCTTCAACGTTTTTAATTCTCTTTCGGAATGTCTTCTTCTTTAGCTTATCCAGCTTTTCCGGATTTTTGTCCATTGATATGATTAACCCTTTTTTTCCAACTAATCCTGCAGCCGGTAATGAGTAATTCCCCTCTCCGCAGCCGAAATCGAGAACCTTATTCCCTCTTTTGATTTCTATTCCACTCAGAAATTCTGTTGCTTTTCCGTCCAGCCATTCTTTGAATTCGAATTTATCTAGGGTGTCGATTTCGGAGATTTTCTTAGGGATTTTATCTTTTTTCATTAAACCATTGTGGTGATCTGAATATTTAGGGATTAATGATATTTTTGCCTTTTAAGAGCAAAAGTCTGCTTTCATGATTTGCAGTTTATCTGGAGCTTATAATGCTATTTAAATCGAATTAGTCAAAGCGTTTTAGCAGAAAATGTGAATTTTGATATCCAAAGGTTTTTTACTCTAAAAGTGGAGTGATATCTAAGAGGAAGAAAATTAATTCAAGACACCATTTGGCGGTAGTTTGAGTTTGTTTGGTCTTAATTGGGTTTATTTTCTTCGTCGATACTTTTTATGGGGTTTACGACGAACTGGCTTATAATGAGAGTAAGATTTGCTGGTTATTTACTGGGATGGACAAAGGGAGAGCGAGGTTTCCATAAATGTCTATAGGGGGATGTAAAGGACATAGAGATTTAAAAGAGGCTATGCTATGGAAATAAAAATTTATTATGTCCTATATTTGATTGGCCTTTTCATGGTCTTGGGAGGGGTTGTTTTCTTGTCTCAGGAGTATCTGAGCTACCTTTCGGATAAGGGAAGGCTGGCTATTCTCTTGCTTTTAACAGTGATGTTTATGTCTTAGAGTGCGTACGCTAAGGAGAAGGGGTGGTAACGATTTTCGGATTATTCTCAGTTCTGATAATAGTGGGATTTTTCATTTGGGTCGGTTTACGCCTTTTCCGCAGTGGTTTCACGAGATTTCGTACATGAACTCTTTGCGGCTTTATCTGTTCTTACGGGAATTTTGGCCTACGCATATTTCATGGGCATTGGTATTCCGAACAGTTTGAAGATTATGGGAAGTGTTGTTGTTGGAGTGTTTGTTTTGATATTGGCGGCTTTTTTTCAGCGCAGGGAAATGAGATGAATATTGGCGAGTTGGTCATTTTGGCCCTCGATTATTAACGATTGTGAATCTTTCACCCTTTTTAACGAGATCGATATTTGTGCCGAAAGTTTCGTTCATGACGTTCTCCTGAAGTACTTTTCCTATGTTTCCCTTTTCTAGGATTTTTCCTTCCTTCAGGACTAATACCTTATTGAAAAGTGGTATGATCTCCTCTACGTGATGGGTTATATAAATTAAATTGGGTCCCTTTCTCATTTTACCGATATCGTTTACTATTTTCAGGAATCTCTCTCTTGCGCCCGGGTCAAGTCCCAATGCAGGTTCATCGAGGACTAAAAGCCCGGGTTTGGCCATCATCGCACGAGCTATCATAATCTTCTGTTTTTCGCCTTGGGAAAGGTTTCCAAAGTTTTTATTCTCCAGGTTCTCGCATTGAAGTTTACTTAATATCCGTCTTACTTGACCTTTATCGAGCTTTGAAGCCGATTTGTAGAGGCCGATAGTACCAAACTTTCCGGAAAGTACTACTTCCATAACCTTGTCGTTCCTTGGAATTCTTTCTTGCAATTCCGAATCGACGTAGCCTATGCTTTCTCTAAGTTTCCTTAAGTCATAGGATCCGAAATTTTTTCCTAGAACCGCCACGTTTCCCTCACTGGGCCAGGAATATCCTGTGATGATTCTCATGAGTGTGGTTTTACCGGCTCCGTTAGCCCCTAATACTACCCAGTGTTCATCCTGTGATATCTTCCAGCAGATGTCCTCTACGATTTTTTTCCCGTTGATTATCTTGGTTACATTTTTGAGCTCTAGAGCGGATTCATTCATTTAAAATTCGGCCTGCTTTTTGGGGTATCTAAGTTTCAATTTAAATTTAATGGTTCAGCTCTCTTTTAACCCTGCTCAAAATTTTTCGCCCCTAAATGGATCAATAAATAAATTCGAAAGAAATTGTAGTGATGTGGTGTCTCAATGGAAGTTGTTATTAGAATGGAGCGTGAGGAGGATTACGAAGAAATTGAGAAAACAGTCTTGTTGGCTTTTGGCGACGAGGACGAATCCGAATTTGTTCAAGAACTCCGTAATACGGAGTATTACATTCCTCAACTATCTTTGGTGGCTGAGATTGATGGTGAAGTTGTGGGCCATATGATGTTTGCCCCTATCTGGACGGAGAATGGGGAAGATCTAAATACGTTTCTCTGTTTGGCGCCTCTTGCAGTCCTACCGGCCAAACAGGGATTGGGCATTGGAACTAAACTGGTAGAGAAAGGTCTGGAAAGGGCGGAGAAGTTAAATTATTGTGCGGTTTTTCTGCTAGGAGATCCTGATTATTACTCTCGTTTTGGATTCGTCCAGTCTCGCGAAAGAGGCTTTGAGATTGATCTTTTTTCCCCATCGGACGAGGAATTCATGGTTCAAGAGTTGATTGATGGTTGTCTGAAAAATCGAGGAGGAACTCTTAGATTTCCACCACCCTTTGAGGTCTTCGACTAGATGAAGCTACTGACGACTATGGTTACTGTTATCTTCTATCTACGGTTCCTTACATCGGAGAAGCTAGTAAATGTGGGGTTCTTCTGATTTTTCTATACTTCGAATAATTATTTGCAACCTTGCAGTATTCCAACATTTTTACATATCACGGGTATTTAAGCCTAAAAATTGTCATTTAATTTCGCTTTTGCGTTTGAAATTTTACCCATGCTTTAATAGTCTTCTTTCGGAAAATTAGTTCTGGAGGTTGTTTTTGTGCGTGTCTTAGTTAGAAATATCGAAGGATTAAACTTCGAGGGAAAGGCAGATTCAAATCACTGGGTATCGATGGATGGGCCTAGCGATCTCGGCGGCTTTGAAGCTGCCTCCAAGCCCATGGAACTGATTCTTATAGCTCTGGGGGGATGTACTGGGATGGACGTCGTATCTTTAATGGAAAAGATGCGCGTCGAGTACGAGGATCTGGACATCGAGATTTCCGCGTCTCGTGAGGAAGAGCACCCAAAAGTTTTCTCGGAGATAGAGATTTTGTACAAAGTCTGGGGGGATGTAGACGAGGAGAAGGTCAAGAGAGCCATAGATAAATCCCAGAACAAGTATTGTTCTGTTTCTGCAATGCTGAGAAATACAGCTGAAGTTAGCTACAGCTATGAGATAAATCCGGATCGGTAGACGGGCCAAGTTTATTCCACGATTTTTTCCGCTACTGCCTTTCCCATTTCCATTCCTTTTTCTAGTTCTTCTTCTGTTGGCTTTCCTCGGAATTCACCTATTGGTTCCACCAATTCCCAGTCGAGTTCCTCGATTGTGGATTTCATTCTATCTATTGCTCCTCCGGACCATCCGTAGGATCCGAATATCCCTGCGATTCTGTCTTTTAGCTTTTTCTTTTGGGCAAGTTTTAGGAAGTGATCGACGGGCGGGAATATTCTTGCATCGTAAGTGGGAGCGCCGATAATTAGGCCCTTTCTCTTCCAGGAGTTTGAGAGGAGATGGCTTAGATGAACTCTTGATGCATCCATTATTCGAAGATTTTTGCATCCGGCTGAGTTTATTCCCTGAGCTACAGCTTCCATCATCTCGGCTGTGTTCCCGTACATGGATCCATATACTAGAGTTATCCCTGCTTCCCCTTCTTTTCTGCTCCATTTATCGTAGAGATTTATGATCCGTTCGGGTCTTTCCCTCCATATGGGGCCATGTGTAGGCGCGACAATTTCTACGTCGACGTCACTCAGCTTTCCTAGGGCGGCTTGAACGGCAGAGCTGTACATTCCTACTATGTTTGCGAAATACCTCAGCACTTCGTCCTCGTAGAATTCCAGATCTAACTTGTCATCGAAAATTCCGGCCTCCAGAGCACCAAATCCCCCAAATGCGTCTCCGGAGAACAGTATTTTGTCGGAGGGATCGTAAGTCATCATAGTCTCCGGCCAGTGTACAAAGGGGGTCTCAAAAAACTTTAACTCTCGTTTTCCTATATTCAGGCTATCTCCGGTCCCGACGACCGTTATTCCGTCACTTATTTCATAGAAAGATTCAAGAAAGTCCTTGGCCTTTTCTGTACAGACTATCTCGGCTTCTGGGGCCAATCTTCTAAGCGTGGGAAAAGCTCCGCTGTGGTCAGGCTCCATGTGGTGTGATATAATGTAATCTATTTCGGACGGATCCAAAATTTTTTCTATGTTTTCCAGTAGTTCGTCCTCAAAGTATGACTTTGCTGAGTCCACCAACACCTTCTTTTCATCATCTATTAGATATGAGTTGTAGCTAACGCCTTCGGGTAAAGGCCAAACTCCTTCGAAAAGATCCGTGGTTCTATCGTTTACCCCGACCCAGTAGATGTCGGAATTTATCCTTTTCATGATATCATTATATTGGTTCTCCATTTTCTCTTGTAAGTCTTCGTGTATCCACAACATTTTTTTAGGTAATACCTAAAAATAAATAGGTATGCGAGTCAATTCGGATCTAACCAAAAATCAGGGGGAGTACCTGAAGTATATTTATCGAGAACAGAGGGAGAAAAACAATAAACTATCTCCTATGGATTTGGCCGCGAATTTTGATGTTAAACCACCTACGGTGACTGAAGTCGTTCGGAAGCTGGAAAAGAAAAATTTGCTCAATCACGAAAGGTACGGTGGAGTCGAATTGACGGAGGAGGGTGTGGATCTGGCCAAAACCTTGCTGAGGAAGCATAGGCTTCTGGAGCTTCTGCTTGTGGACTATTTGGGTCTGGAGCCGGAGAGAGCATGTAAGGAGGCCCTCGAGATGGATTTTCATGTTTCGGATGGTTTAGTGGATTCCATATGTCGGAAATTTGAACATCCCGAGATCTGTCCGTGCGGCGAGAGAATATTCTTGGGCTCTAAATGTGATGTAAAGGAGGAGTAATATCCAATGTCGGAGGAAATACTAGAAGTTAGCGATTTGACTGTCGTTTTGGGAGGCAGAACCGTTCTCCATAATTTAAATTTCACCGTTGAGGGGGGGGATGTGCTTGTGATTTTGGGCCCTAACGGGGCTGGTAAAACTACTCTTCTGAGGGCGCTTCTGGATCTTGTGCCTTATGATGGGGAGGTGATGTGGGGAACGGATGATATCAGCTATTTGCCATCTCAGGAATTCTTTGAGAGGAGGGATATTCCTCCACTCAGCGTGGAGGAGTTCTTTGAACTAAAAGATGTATCGCATAAAGAGGTAAGGAACATACTCCAGAAGGTTGGACTGGTAGATTCAGTTTTGGATCAGGACTACGGTACACTTTCGACTGGTCAGTTCCATAGGATGACGATAGCTTGGGCCCTGGTCGATGATCCATCCGTTCTCCTCTTTGATGAACCAACGGCCGGTATAGATGTGGGTGGTCAAGAGACCATCTATACTCTTTTACACGACTTTTGGAGGGAGAGGGAGTTGACAGTGCTTCTTGTAACCCATGACCTTAGTGTGGTGTGGGAGCATGCCAGCCAGGTACTTTGCCTTAACAAGAAGAAGCTGTGTTCTGGAAGGCCTGAAAAGGTGCTCAGCCCGGAGCAGTTAGAGGAGCTGTATGGAACAGGAGTGAGCGTGTACAAACACGAACACAGGAGGTAAAAATGGATTTTTTAATGATAATGATCATGGGTCTGTCGATAGGTGCTGCGGCCGGCTACATTGGTTCCTTAATGGTCACGAAGAGAATGGCTCTCACGGGAGGGGCGTTGGGGCATCTCACGCTCCCCGGAATGGCGCTTGCTCTCCTCTACGGTTTTGACGTTTCATTCGGAGCCTTCGTATTCTTGGTAATAGGTATAACCCTGATATGGATCTTTAAGTCAAGTTCGGAATTGTCCATGGAGGCCGTGACGGCAGTGGTGTTTGCCTCATCAGTGTCGATAGCTTTTCTTTTTCTTCCTGAGGAGCACGCCTTTCCGGCGCTTATAGGAGATGTCTCTCAGGTCTCCTTGCTACATATGGTTTTAACCGTGGCGATTTCTTTGTTGATATTTGCCATAACAAAGCTGATTTATCCTAAAATGATTCTTTCCAGCCTTTCGGAGGACGTTGCGATTTCCGAGGGCCTCAATGTGAGGAAATACAACTTAGTATATCTATTTGGGATAGCCCTCGCTGTGGCATTAGGTGTCAGGGTTGTCGGTAGCTTGCTTACGGCGGCCCTTGTTGCCATTCCCGCGTCCGCCAGCAAAAATCTCAGCCGAAATCATTTTCAGTACTCTTACGGAGCTTTGCTAATAGGTGCCGTTTCTGCCTGCTTTGGAATTCTCGCTTATGAATTCATAGGGACTCCGTTCGGCATAATTGAGCTTGATAGTCCTGGTCCTTATATTATCATCTCAAGTTCAGCGATCTTCGTTATCTCTCTCTTTTTTCGGAGGAAGTGAGGCTCGCTTGCTTTTCCTGATAATGGCGAATTGTTGGCTGTACTTCCAATAGTTTTAGAATGTTGATGGGGAATAATAGTAAAGGAGGGCGTTATTATGGCAGTTGTTGAGGTTACTGTAATTCCCATCGGTACAAAAGGACCTTCCCTAAGTAAATACGTTTCCCGTGCTGTTGAAATTGCCGAAGATTCGGACGTAAGTCAAGAGCTTACTCCCTCTGGAACCATTTTGGAGGGGGACCTGGGTGATGTTCTGAAAGTCGTCCGGAAGATGCATGAAAGCGTCTTCAACGACGAAATATCTCGGGTAGTCACTAATATTGAAATAGACGATAGAAGGGACAAGAAACTGTCTATGGAGGGCAAGAAGAATTCCGTAAAAAGAAAACTGAAATGAATCCCTTTTCTTATTTTTTATTTTAACTGCGGTAGAGATTTCCCCAACTGTTTTGCGAACTTCGATTTAAGTATCTCCTTTGGCTTCCCGATGCTTCTTTCTAGGTTGTGGTCGTACTCTATATTTCCTAGATGATTTACTTTGAGGGATTTTATCTCCTCTCTTAAATCCGGCGATTTCTTCGTTACCATGTTTTCTATTATTCCTTGAATTGGTACGGAGAGTTCCTGAAGCATTCTTACTAGCTTTTTAACGGTGCCGAGCGCTACTTTGGAGGGTGTTGTAACTAGGATGAATTCTGTTTTTGGAATTAGTTCGACTGTGTCAAGGGTTTCGTTACCCAGGCCGGGGGGCATGTCCAATATCAGATAGTCCAGGTCTCCCCATCTCGTGATGGAAAGGAGTTCCTTGATTGCGTTGGAGATGTCCCCTCCTCTAAGGGGGGCCGGTTTGTCCTGAGAGTAATAAACGGTCGACATAAATTTTATCTTCCCAACTTTAGGGGGCAGTACTCCCTTTTCTTCTTCTGGGAAGTCCAGATCCTCGGCCCCCAGGATTATGTGGGCTGAGGGTCCGTGTAGATCCAAGTCAAGTAGCCCAACGTTCAAGTCCCTCTCTGACAGAAGTAGAGCCGTAGTTGAAGCTATCAAGCTCTTTCCAACTCCTCCCTTTCCGCTGGCGACGGGCAACAGATTCTCCACATTGTTTAGCCTTTTTTCTATAACTTCCAATCTCGGATCCATATCTTCATTCCTCCAGTTCCACTGAGTCAATCCAGACTCCCCTTCCCTTCTCTATTTCGAAGTCCGGGCTTTCGCACTGGGGACACCGGATGTATGTATGTGCGAGATCGGGGAGAAAATGTATTGATTCAGTTTCCTCCTCGCTAAGCTCTTCCTTATTTTTTTCAAAATCCCAACTGTTTCCACAGGCCCTACACTTTAGGACTGCCCCCTCGGTCTCTATGTTTATTTTACTGTTCTCCGCTTTGGTGTTACGCGCTATTTCCTCGAGTGCAAAGTCGAAGACCTTTCTGTCGACCTGTTGTAAACTTCCGATTTTGATGTTTATCGCAATGATTTTGCTGGCATCGTTTTCTTCTCTTACTCTAAGGGCGGTTTCGATTACCCCCTCGGCTAGGGACCATTCGTGCATTTCATCACCTTTTGATGAATTAGTGGGCTTTTCTAAAAATCCTCCGCGCTATTTCCTCTGAGAGAGTGCCTCTCCTTTCGGAATTCAGATGAATTATTAAGCCCGGAGAATGAGTGTTTTTTGGTGAGCTAGATTTACGAACTTTTGAGACGAATCAACGGGTTGAAAAGGATCCCCCGTATGGGATGGTTAGAGGCCGGAATCAGCCCTGTCGAGGCTGAAGATGTAGCTCAGCATACCTTTGAAACATCGAGCGTGGCGCTTTTGCTCCTTGATTCAGTTAAGATGGATTTGAACAGAGTAAAGGTTCTCGAGATGTCGATAATACACGATTGGGCTGAAGCGGTGACTGGTGATTTTTCGAGGGAAGTATCCGAGCAGTTGGGCAGGGATAAAAAGGAGGAAATTGAGGAAAAGGTGCTTGAGAATATACTTCTAAAGGACTTGGGGGAGCCGGATCGCTATTTGGAACTTTGGAAGGAGTACTCGAACCTGAAAACGAACGAGGCAAAGCTCGTTCGTGCTGCTGACAGGATATCTATCCTGTTGGAGGCCACCTATCTTCTAAGCAAAGGTGAGAGTTCTAAAAAATTAAAAGAAATTTGGGAAACCGTCCGTGATGAATTGGACGGTTTTTGTGATCCTTTTCCGGTCCTCGAATGCTTGCTGGAGAACCTTGACAGGATTTATTCCGAAGACGCTTGATTATCAGAAATCAATCTCTTCCGGTCCTTGATATTTTACCTTTTTCGCTAGCTCCTTGAGACAGGACGGGTTGCTTGCCGTTGTCATGTCGCCGAGTTCTTCGTCTCTTACCAGACCTTTCAGGAACCTTCTGATGACCTTACCACTCTCGGTTCTAGGTACGTCCGATACGAAGTAAGCGGCTTCTGGCGTGGCGACTGGTCCTACCTTTTCTCTCACGATGTTTACTATCTTCTCTTTGAGTTCGTCTTCCTTTTCGTCGATGTCTATTCCTTCCTTCACGATTGCGAATACTGCGGGTACTTCGCCCTTTACTTCGTGGGGTTTTCCAACCACGGCGACTTCTACGATTTCTTCGAGACTGCTTATTGCATCCTCTATTTCAGCGGTTCCGAGTCTGTGGCCGGATACCTCGAGTATATCGTCTATTCTACCGGTTATTTCGATTAGTCTCTGTCCGCCGATTTCCATCTCGGTCTTTCTCCCGCCATCTCCGGAGAAGTAAATTTCATCTCCATATTCGCTCCAGTACTCTGCCTTGTACTTGTCAGGGGCCTTGTATATCCCTCTGAGCATACCAATTCCGAACGGATGTTTCTGTACGACTTTACCGCTTTCTTCTGATTCGACCGGTTCGCCGGTAGCATCGAGTACGTCGTACTGGATCCCTGGCAGTGCCGGACCAGCTACTCCGGGTACGAAAGGTCCTATGCCAGGCAAAGAGGTTAGAAGTATTCCACCAGTCTCTGTCTGCCAGTAGGTGTCCACGATAGGACATCTTCCTCCTCCTATTTCCTCGAAGAACCAGTTCCAGGTATCAGGATCGATTGGTTCTCCGACGGATCCTAAGATCCTGAGGGAACTTAGATCATGACCATCGAGCCAATCCGTTCCTTTCTGACGGAGGGCTCTGATCGCGGTCGGTGCTGTGTACAACACGTTTGCACCATATTTTTCGATAATGTCCCACCATCTGTCGGGCTCGGGATAATAGGGGGATCCTTCGTACCAGAGCGTGGTTACGCCGTTCAGTAGCGGGCCGTACAGCGTGTAGCTGTGGCCTGTGATCCATCCAATGTCGGCGGTGGAGAAAAAGATGTCATTGGGATGTAAATCAAATACCCATTTGCTGGTTATTGCAGCTTGTGCTGCATATGCACCGCATGAATGTTTGACACCTTTTGGCTTCCCTGTGGTTCCGGATGTGTAGAGCAAGAATCCTGTGTCCTCTGCGTCT
>JBKHIS010000069.1:0-5381 GCA_046538535.1 Hadesarchaea archaeon
AATGACTCCGACCAAATCACTGTCTTCGTTGAAGAAAAAGAGAGATAGGGTTTCTAGCAGGGTCTGAAGTTTTTAAACCTTTGAAAAAAGGAATGAATATGGATTTCGGACATCTAGGGATTAATTTGAGTCTTAAGCCTTTATTTTCAGTTAAATCCATGACAAAATCAAAACCTCTATCTAACCTCGGCTAACACGTTCCCAAGAAGCATGTCCTCTACACACCTCTTTCCAGTAAAGAGAGATCGATATCTTTTCAATTTTCACCATGGAAATAAACAAAAATAGAAGAAAAGATGATTAGACAGCACGGAAGCCTAAGGTTTTAAAAATCCGCAATCTTCCTGGTATGGCACAACAGCTTGAAGATCCGGCCGTAGCTGGGGCCCTCTACCTCCATGTCGCGCTTGTATTCGAAAAAAGTCTCCTTGTCCTTCTCGGTCAGCTTCTCGGAGGTCTCTATCCGCTCGACCTCCTCGTCGACCTTTGGTCCAAAATCCACCGCTGGCATCTTTTACTTTCTCCAAGACAGGGGAGAGCAAACCCTCTTTTATAAGCGGACAGCGGCGGGAGTCGAACCCGGTAGCAATGGTGCCGGGGGCGGGCCTCCAAGCGATCAGGTCCAATTCCCGATTAGAACCTAATCCGCTCGGGTTTTTGCCCTTCTCTAAGTTTACTTTCCTTCGCCGAAAATAAATAATTTCCGACCGGATTTTCTTAAAATCTCTCAACTAAATCATGCTGAGAAACATAGAAGCTGGGATTATCGCGTACTCATCCTCTATTTCTAATGTATTCTTAGAGATGATTAACGGCGTGCCGAACCTTTTTCTAATCCACTTTCCCTTGCTACCTATTTCCTCTCTGTATCCTACTTCGATGGGCCATAATTTACCGCCATGTTTGAAGAGGAAATCGACTTCTTTGGAATTATGCCAGTAGAAGAGGAAGTTTTCTGAATCGAAAGTATCCGAGGATTGAAGATTATAAGTCAAACGTATCAAATGATCACACACGACGGTTTCAACGACCTTGCTCTTGAATTCAGGGTCTTCCAAACAGGCCTTTGTCTCTCTGAAAGGATCGCTAACGCCTTCCACCCACGTTTTTATGCTGTGAAGGATGTGAGGATCCGTGAAGTAAATCTTTTTATGACTTCGATCGAGTCTTCTTTTCTTGTTTGGATCACACTTGTGCACGATATTCAAAATGAAAGAATCCTTGAGAGCTTTAACGTATTCCTTCACAGTATCGTGATGGTTTATCGGAGTGTCTTTTCTGATTGTGTCCCATCCCACCTTTGTCGAAATCGTGTCTATAAGTTTCGCGGATATACTCCGGAGGTAGTTCTCTTTCTTCCCCCATTTACAGATATCTCCTATAACAAATCTGGTGTAAAGTTCGTACAAAGACGGGTCAATTGATCCTTCGCTCAGATATTGGCTGACGGTAGCTGGAAATCCTCCTGTTATTAAGTATTGTTCGAATAATTTGTTCAGGTCGCTGAGATAAGGTTTGGCCAACTGAATCCATTTAGGGACTTCACCTTCGTATAAGCCGAGAACAGCTCGTTTTCTCTGATCCAACTTTTTAAGCGGAGGAAGAGGATCCCTCTGTATTTCCAAAAATTCCGCAAATTTCATTGGAACTAGAATTTTGTTTACGGTCACATCACTGGTTTGTTGAGCCGATGGTTTTCTCCTGCCCGGAAGCATCTCTCCGCTTTCCTTTATGTCCTGAGAATGGGATCCAGTCAGAACGAGGGTTGCATTTTCCAATCTGCCTGTATCCTTTAGAAGTTTTACAGTGTCTTGCCAGTTTTTCACAGAAGATATTTCATCCAAGAAAATATAGAGTCTATTCTCCGTTAAGTCCCTACTCCACTCAAGGTAGATTTCCAAGAGTTCATTTAATTTTTCACTATCCTCCAGAATATCACAGGTGTAGTAGAAAATTCTCTCCGGTTCTACCCCTTTTTCCAGTTTTTTCCTTATGAACAGTTTTACGAGGGTAGTCTTACCCACCTGCCTAGGACCACGAAGTGTATATACAAAATCCCCATCGAATTCGAACAAATGCCTTAATCTAGGTTCCCATGGATATTCGGCATTTTCATATTCTCTTATGTATCGGTCTTTCTCTATCTCATTCGGGTTTTTCCACCAAGGATTTTGTTTTGTCAGATCGCTAATGTCCACCTTATCACTCTATTATGTCAATATATTGACAATATTATTTAAGATTTTGTCATTCGATTGACAGTATTTTGGGTTATTTTGTCAATTATTTGACAAGAAATAAACTTAGCTAAGATTCTATAAATTATGTGATGGCCTTTGAAATTTATCCTCACGACAAAACTAAAGCCAATATTCGGGTTAAATTTATCAAGACGAGTTTCCATCGCTAAAGCACTTTCTATTCCGATTTTTCATTAAATTATATCTTCCTCAGAATAAACAAGCTCAGGACTGTTTTCCTTCAGCCATTTCCTTCTTTCACGGTAGTCGGGCATTACATCTTGCATCAAGCTCCAGAAGCGATCCGAGTGACTGGGCTCCTCTAAATGTAGCAGTTCATGGACCACTACATATTCCAAAACCTTCTCTGGAGCCATCATGAGGCGCCAGTTAAAGCTGAGGTTATCTTTCGAGGAGCAACTTGCCCATTTAGTCTTCTGATTGCGAATGTAGAGCTTGTTGAAGTCCACGTCGAGCTCTTCTCTGTACTCACCTATTATTTCGAGTATTTTCTCTCTCGCTTTCTCCCTGTATAGCTCCTCTATCACATCCTTGAGTGAAGAGTCGATGGTTTTTTCTTCCGGAATCATAATCTTACCGTTGACTATATCAAAAAGATCGTCCGACGTGAAGCTTAGCTCGTATTCCTCTCCCAAATACGGAAAGGTTTCTCCTTCCTTGAATTCTCTCTCCGGGATCCTCGCCCAGTAGTTCTCTATTTCTTTTTGCTTATCCAAAACCCAGTCCTTTTTCTCGTGGAGAAATTCCTCCGGCTTCAGATTCTTTCCTTCGGGGATAACGACGGTCACGCCGCTGAGATCTACGTCTATCCTCGATCGAGAAGCTCTCTCGCTCTTCCTTACATCGTACTCTATCCTCTTCCCATCGAAGGTGACCTCCGGCAAGGTCAACCCTCCACGTTCTTCACGATGTACTGGATCGAGTCGTCGAGGAAGGCCTTGTCCTCGTGCTTTGCCAGATCCGTCTTGTCTCTATCCACAAGAACCCGGATGACTTCGCTCCTGAGATCACGCTTGATCTGTGATATGTTCCCTTTTAATGAGAGGCCCGAAACGGATTCCCCGATGGCCTTGGCAAGTTCTTCCGCCTCTCCCTTACCAGACAGAAAGCCATCATATTTGGATGTGAGCAATTGGAACAGGGAAAACTCCACGTCCGATAATCCCCTTTCCTCCTGCTCGGACTGAATCTCTTTTTCCTCCTCCCGGATCTCCTCCAGTTTCTCCATGGCTTCCGAGGGTGATAGCTCGTCACGGCGCCACCTCTCCATGATTTTCTTCACCCTCTCGCTGAGAGAAGAGTAAACGGGATTCTTCTCCTTCTCGCGCTCGTAGGTGTGTCTCAATCTCCCTCCTTCATCCACGACGGCGTAATCGGGATCGATCTCCCCCTCGACCACCTTGACGTCCTTATCGGGTAGCTCGTATTCTGCTCCCTTGCCGGGGCCTATCTCCCCGAAGTCTATGTGCTTTTCTAGAATATTCCGAGTCTTGGCCCGGATCTCTTCCGAGAGACTTACCCTGTCTTCCTCCCTCTTGAACTCCTCGTAGATCTGGCTGATTATCGCCCACTTCCTTTCAACTTCTTTCTTACCCAACCTCTCATGCGGTGAGACCGACTCGTAGAGGTTCTCCGCCTCCTTGTAAAGATCTTCAAACTTGTTTCCAATTTCGGGATTTTTCTCCAGTTTGACGATGCATTTTCGCAAAGTTTCGGGAGAACTATCGAACTCGATATCTTCGAAGAATGATATCAAATTGTCAAGTTTTTCAAGAAACTCATCCACCAATTCTTCAGTGTCCCGAGCGGCCTGCGCGACAAACTCCACGTCCTCATACTGTAAAACCGCCTCTGGATCCGCAAAGACACCCGCATAGTCAACTATCTCTCCGTTCTCCTTGCCCTCCATCGGTCGATTAGTCCTAGCGATCGCCTGTAAGAGACGATGATTCTTCATGCTCTTATCCAAATATAGAGTTTTGAGAACCGGCGCATCGAACCCAGTCAATAATTTGTCGCAAACTACCAGAAGTTTCGGATCTTCCTCTTCTTTGAACTTCTTGATAACCTTCCGCTCCTCATCATCGGTCAGATAACGCCTCTGAATCACTTCAGGATCATCACCGCTCGTGGTTATTACAACTTTAACCTCCTCCGGATCCATGTACTTCTCCAGCTCGTCCCCGTACAGGGCCGCGGCCCGCCTGCTGGGAGTCACCACCATTCCCTTGAATCCCAACGGTCGAAGGTGTCTATCGTAATGATCTACAATGTCCCTCGTCACCTTTTCCAAACGATCCCTCAGCTCCGAAAGCTCAGTCTGATTGACATATTCTCGAAGCATTTTCCGCCTCTCCTCCGGACCCAAATTCTGGACCATTTCCTCAAACTCCATATCCATCCTCTTCTCATCGGGTATCTCCCATGGAATCTCCTTGAGCGTGAACGTCACTCGCGTAATCACCTCATCCCTAATCCCATCATTCAGGGAATAACGGTGGAGATACCCCTCGTCCTCGGGTGGAGAGAACTCTCTGAAAGTGTTCCTATCCTCTAGATCCTCACCCTCCCTCACGGGCGTGCCGGTAAACCCGAAATAGAACGCGTCAGGCAAAGCTGCTTTTAGCTTGTTTCCGAGTTTCCTCTCCATATACCTGTGAGCTTCATCCACCATGACAACAGTGTCCAGATCCACATCGGCTTTCACCTTGTCGTCCACCCCGCCAAACTTGTGGATTGTGGTCAAGATGAGTTGGGCTTTGTTTTCACCCAGCAGTTCGCCCAGGTGGTCGATATTCTTAGCCACGGAGTAGGAGGGAAAATCTATCGCAGCCAGAGTGTCGGCCATCTGATCATCCAACTTCTTCCTATCCACAATCAACAGATATTGTTTATCCTCAATCCCCGGAGACTTCTTCGCCTTATAGGCGGCGAAAAGCATCGTATAAGACTTGCCACTACCCTGCGTATGCCAAATCAATCCCTTTCTCGGCTCTCCTTTCTTGATACGATTCAGAATTTTTTCAGAAGCATAATACTGCATATATCTGGGAACGACCTTCGTCTGATTCTCCTCATAGAACACAAAGTAGCGAAAAATGTCCAACAAGACCTCAGGAT
>JBKHIS010000070.1:0-5343 GCA_046538535.1 Hadesarchaea archaeon
CTGCCCTTGTAGCAGCATTAAAGAAAGTAGTCTTGCCAGTGTTCGGTTTCCCAACGAGTCCAAGCTCCAACATGTCTATCTACCCAGGTCCTTCTTCCTCTACTGGATATTCACCCGGAGCCCTCTTTTCACCAAAGGTTCTAACACCCGCCTTATAAAGCCGTTCTCTCATTTCTTTGGCTTTTGAGGAACTAATCTTCCCCTCCCTCTCCATGTAGTCAATGATTTGATCAGCCTCCTCGTCATTTTCACAGAGACGTAAAAAATCGTCGACCTCCGGATCGGCTTTCTCCTTTCCTTCGTCGTAATAAGATTCCCTGTCCTCCTCACCCTTCTCCACACCATCGATCTGTATGGCTCCTTCCCCCTCCTTAATCTCCTCGTAAAGATGGGGAAACTTCTTCTTGAAAACATTCGAGTTCTCATCCTTCATCCTTCCAGTCCTCCTCCCTTTCCTGCTGTTCAACAAAAACGCACCTATTCGGGGAAAGATCCTCATACAAAACTGCTCCAGGACCAAGCGCCGAGCGAGGACCCATCTTTACACCAGGATTTATCGCGCTGTTAATTCCTGTCTGGACATTGTCACCCAAAACGGCTCCCAGCTTCCGTCTGCCCGTATCGGATAGTTCTCCCCTTAATGTCATTATCACGTTACCAGCATCCAACCTCAAGTTACCGACTTTAGTTCCGGAACCAAAATTACAGTTGGAGCCCACAATGCTATCCCCTATGTAAGTATGATGAGCAGCATGAGTGTTATCCATAATAATACTGTTCTTAATCTCAACTGCATTTCCGATCCTAACGTCCTTTCCTACGCTCGTATAAGGCCGAATATAGCAATTTGGTCCTATGTCACTATTTCTTCCGACATAAGCGGGGCCTTCAATATAAGCACCAGACCTAACTAAGGCACCCTCCTCAACTGTGACTTTCCCCTTCAGATTGGCCCCGTTTTCGATTACACCTTTTATATAGAAATCCTTATTCTTCAAAGCATGTTCATTTGCAGACAAGAGATCCCAAGGCCTGCCAACGTGAACCCATGAGCTCAACTCCGTGCCTAAGACTTTCTTACCCTCTTTCACTAACATTTCAATCGAGGTCGTTATCTCTCTTTCCCCCCTCTCCGAAACAGGCGTTTCCTCAATCTTTTCGTAAATCTCGGGCTCAAAAACATAAACACCCGCATTAATTAACTGATTGTACGTATCATCGGGCTTTTCCACTATCTCCTCTACCGAATCTCCGTCCATCTTAATAACGCCGTAAGAAGCTGCGCTCTTTACCTCGTACGTTCCTATAGAAGCAACGGCCTCGCTTTCCTTATGCCTATCAAAGAGATTTTCTAGGGACCGAGCGTCACAGTAAACGTCGCCATTGATTACGATAAATGTATCCTCACAATCGGTAAAAGATATTGCGTGTGCAGTTCCATTCTGCTTAGGTTGTTCTACGTAGGAAATTTCCAACCCGAAATCGCTTCCATCGCCGTAACGTTCTTCAATATCTTCGCGTCGATATCCAACCACAAAGGTAACTTCATCTAACCCAGCTCCGCTAAGGGAATTGAGAACGTAATCCAAGATGGATTTTCCAGCGACCGGTAAAAGTCCTTTCGGTCTTGTATAAGTTAGAGGTTGCATCCTCTCTCCAACTCCAGCCGTGAGCACCACAGCCCTCATAATATCACCATTATAGACAATATTATCAATCCTTTTAATTAAAGAGGTCCCAATTAGCTCCACATAAAGATTAGAAAAAATCTATTATTGCGATAAGATTAACTTTAAGTGAGACATAAATGATGGAATTAATTCTTGCCGTAATCCTCTTTATAAGTGGACTAATAGTAGGAATCACCCTAACTTATTCATTGTTAAAAAGCAGGGCTGAAGCTTGGTTTGAAAAGTGGAAATCTAAGCGGGAAAAAGAAATCCGCAAGGACGTAGTAAAGAGAAGCAGAGCAGCTATCAAGGGTAAAGTTGGAGAGCAGCTAGCTCCTCTCACACCTATGTTCAAATATGACCCCGCAAATGCCCGGTTCATTGGTTCTCCTATAGATTACGTCATATTCAAAGGTTACAAGGAAAAAAAACCGGAGGAAATCATCTTCGCCGATGTAAAAACGGGAGAAAAGTCAAGACTTACACCGCTCCAACGAAGAATTAAGGAGCTCGTGGAAAACGGAAATGTGAGCTGGGAGACAATACGCCTAATCGACCAAAAAGAACCCTAGCCCCCAAAAATGGCCCTAGTTTTACTTACCATATCCTTCGCTTTTTGGGAAGTTTCAGCTTCGGCAGTGATCCGTATATATGGTTCCGTTCCTGAAGGCCTCACCAAGACCCAAGACCCGTCTTCAAGTTCCAATCTAATCCCATCGGTTTCGCTTAAATCTCGAACGTTATTAAAAACGTTCCGGACATTACTTTTCACATCTCGCATTTTCTTTTTCTTCTCATCGCCCGGACAACTAACCTTCTCTCTTACAATGGGGTATTCTCGAACCGTGTCCACCAGCTCGGACATCTTTTTACTATAGTAGCCAAGCATCTCAAGAATTTTGATACCCGCTATAGTCCCGTCCGGACACATGTGTATATCCCCCAGTATCCAAGTTCCCGAGGGCTCACCCCCAAAGTATAAATTTTCTCCAATCATTTCTTCAGCAACGCTAACATCACCTACCTTCGTCCGTATTACGGTCCTTCCCACATCCGTCACCATATCCTCAATCACTCTAGATGCATTGACCGTAGTGACAACATCCGTCTGTTCCTTATCGGCGTAATAACCTGCCATTAAAGCGAGAAGCTTATCCTGCGGAACAAATCGTCCTTTGTCATCTAGAGCTGCTATCCTATCGCCATCGCCATCGTGAGCCAATGCTAAATCCGCATTCATAGAGCGAATAAGCCCCTCCAAGTGTTTTAGATTTTCCTCAATAGGCTCAGGAGGCCTTCCAGGAAAGTATCCGTCAAGCTGGGAGTTAACCGTGAAAACCTCACAACCCAAACTCCTCAATAGCTTGGGGGTGGTAAGACTACTCGGCCCGTTCGAACAATCAACTATTACTCTAAATTTATCGTTAAGATTAACCATTTTCCCCACTAATTCCAAATATCCATCTATCGGATCTCTTCTTTGAATATTCCCTATTTCTCCCCATTCGCAACGAGACAAACGTCCTTTAAAATATCTCTTTTCCACAGTCCTCTCCTCTCCAGGAGAAATAGCTTTTCCAGTTGAATCGAAAAGCTTTAAGCCGTTATATTCAGGAGGATTATGAGAAGCAGTGATCATAATTCCGCCGGACACATTGGATTGTCCAACGGAAAATCCCAAAACAGGAGTCGGCACAATTCCCAGAGTACAGGCATTACATCCAACCGACTGAAGACCTGAAACAATAGAATTTTCAAGCATTCTACCGGACGTACGAGCATCCCTCCCTATCATCACTGTTTTTGATGACCCAATCTCCGAGCCAAAAGAACTAGCTATTTTCAAAGCTACTTCGGGATCAATCGACTCATTAAGGACTCCTCTGACCCCGGAAGTCCCAAAAAGACTGCTCATATTGTCTTACCTTAACTCTAATCAATTAATTTAGACTTCTTTATTTCGACTCGTCTGATAGGACAGATATCTTTTATGTTTTTGTAAATGTCAGATGCAAATTTTCCAAGAACCATCTGTTGAGCCAATTGATCAAATTCATAATCTTTAGCTTTTTCCTTGATATGGCTCTCCATCCTCTTTTGGAGAGAAGTTCTTTGGGGAGTATGCGCTCTATTCAAAGTCACGGCAACAGCTTTTATTCGAAGCTTTCGACCGTCAGAAGTTTCAACGTCAACAATGGAATCAATTTTAGTGGACCTCCTTCTAACCTGACTCCTTATGTACTCCCTTGACATGTCATGCTTGACAAATTCAGTCTTTGCCTTGTGATCCTCGATCTCCTTAACTTTGAAATATATCTTTATGTGGGACTTGGAAAAATCATCTATTAAATCGCCCAGAGTTATCTCCATTACTCTGCCCTTGACTTTATCAGGATCGGATGCTAGGGTTTCACCTATCTTTGCAGATCCAAACATCTGCGGTGCAAGGATATCGTACCATTCCTTGCTTCTCCATGTATCTCGTCCTTTTGCTTTCGGCATCTTATCATCCTTTTCTTGTTGAGCCCCTCTCTTATAAATTGATGTCGGATTTTTTGGGCCCTAAAATTCTACAAAAACAAAGGCGGAGATTGTTAAATATTAACAACATAATACAGATTCAAGGGCTGACATGCTAGATATAGAGATGGTGCGAAAGAATCCAGAAAAAATTAAACAAAACCTCAAGAAAAGAAAGGAATACGAGAAACTAGAGGATCTTGAGGAACTCAGAGAAAAAGATAGCGAATGGAGAAACAAAAAAAGAGAAGTGGACGAGCTCCGTCACCAGAGGAACAAGTTATCTCAAAAGATAGGGGAAAAAAAGAAAGAAGGAAAAGACGCAGAAGAAGAAATAAATAAGTCAAAAAGGATTTCAGAAGAAATAGATAAAATAAATTCAAAAATGGAAGAACTAAGGGAATATATCGACTCTAAACTCATGGATATGCCAAACATACTCCACGAATCGGTGCCTCAAGGAGAAACCGATGAAGAAAATGAGGAATTATACCGAGTGGGCAATCCAAAAACTCCAAGCTACGATTTAAAGCCTCACAGCAGCTTAATAGAGGATTTAGGTCTAGGAGATTTTGAAAGAGCTTCAAGAGTTGCAGGTCATGGATTTTTCTATCTTAAAGATGACTTGGTCCACCTAGACTTTGCAATAATAAATTATGCAGTTGAAAAACTTAGAGAAAAAGGATTTACACCGATAGAGCCCCCAGCAATGCTCAAAAGAGACCCCTACGAAGGTACAGTCGATTTATCGGACTTTGAAGAGGTTATGTACAAAATAGAAGATGAAGACCTTTATCTAATAGCAACCTCCGAACATCCAATAGCAGCAATGTTTATGGACGAGATATTCGAGGAGGATGAACTCCCGAAAAAATTCGTTGGAGTAAGCCCTTGTTTTAGGAGAGAAGTCGGAAGCCATGGAATTGACACAAAGGGACTCTTCAGAGTACATCAGTTTAACAAAGTGGAACAATTTGTATTCTCCAAACCGGAAAACTCTTGGGATCACCACGAGAAGCTACTGGAAAATGCCGAGGAACTCATGAAGGATCTAGAAATACCATACCGTGTTGTAAACGTATGCACAGGAGATATCGGAACCGTGGCAGCGAAAAAGTACGACATAGAAGCTTGGTCCCCACGACAAAACGAA
>JBKHIS010000071.1:0-5335 GCA_046538535.1 Hadesarchaea archaeon
TCCCAATTCCCTATAGCTTGTTCCTCAATGAACTCCCCACCGAAAAAAAGGACGGCTAGAAGGCCCAGAAAAACTCCTATCATTATCGGGACTCCCGTCTTCAGCTCGGTGGTCCAGCGACTTATTCTCTCCGAGAGGGGAGTTTCAACCTCCACCCTGTTGGTGACCTCCTCCGAAATCAGGCTTGCGAGCCCATGGCGCTCCCTCGCGATCCTGAAGGCCGCCTCCTCGCCGTGCATCTTCCTTATGGCCTCCGCAAACTTATCCCTCTGACCTATTATCTCCTCTCCACCCTCCTGATCCAAAACGAAGCTTTCCATCTCCTCATCTCCCTCCAGAAGCTTTATCGCTAGCGTCCTGGACGACATGTAGAAAGGTAACGAAAAATTACCCCCCTCCAAAAAATCGGCAAGGTTCTGAACGATGCTTTCCAAATCCTCCCCCATATTAAAGGCCCTTTCAGGAACGTCACCTGACTTACCTGACTCAACGGCCCTTTCAAATGCTTCCAAAACGTTTTTTCCCTCCGTAGCCACAGTCTCGACAACTGGAACGCCAAGCTGATTCGAGAGTTCGTCGGGATCTATTCGAAGGCCCTTCTCTAGAGCCTCGTCGTACTGATTCAAGACCAAAACTACAGGCAGTCCAAGCTCTATGAGCTGAAAAGTTAGATATAGATTCCTTTCGAGATTAGAAGCGTCTACAATGTTCAGAATAACATCTATATCTCGGTCCAGAACCGCCTTTCTCGCCACTTTCTCATCTTCAGAGACCGCTCCAAGAGAATACACTCCGGGAAGATCCACTATCTTCACTGACTCACTATCATACCTGGTCATTCCTTCCGCCACTTCCACCGTAGTCCCAGGATAGTTGGAAACAGTTACACCAAGTCCTGTGACTTGATGAAAGAATGCGCTCTTTCCAACGTTCGGATTACCTGCCAATCCTACGACGATGCCTGCGTCCTTCTCCTCGTCCACACTCTCTCACCTCTATTTCAGAAGCTATATTTCGGCTCAAAGCGAGCTTATCGGACCCCCTTCTTATCATAAGTGCTCCAGAGGAGGGATTTTCAGTCAGTTCTATGTTTGTCCCGGGAAGAATAGCCAGGGGAAGGAGTCTCTGAACGTGCTCGCTCTCCTCCGGTATTGCAACCACGTTGTACTCCTTTCCCTCGTCGCCCTCACTCAGCTTTATCATATCCTCCTCGGAACGTTCCTCCCCCCTCTCGGGTATCGGCCTCCCATGAGGACAGGTATTTGGATCCCCAAGGACCCGAGCTATCTCATCGGCCGTCTTATCCTCCAGCGAGTGTTCCAGTTTGCATGCCTCATCGTGAACCTGACTTAAGTCCCTATTCAGCATATCCGTCAGCAAACGCTCAGCAAGTCTGTGCCGACGTGAAACCCCCATTCCAATCTTCTCACCTTTTTCGGTAAGTTCACAGCCAAGTGACTTCTCGTACTTTACGAGGTCCTTCCTCTCCAGTTTTTTCAACATCTCAACTACGCTGGGCTGACTCAAATCAAGATCCTCAGCCAAATCACTAACCCTAACTCTTTCTCTTTTTCTGGTAAGCTTATACAGCGACTCCAGATATTCCTCTTCAGACTCCGATAAATTCATTAGAAGCTATTAGGTGCACCTAACTTTAAAAAGTAAGGGGGTTACAGCTGTATCTATGTCCGTATCAAACCAAAAAAGACGAAATTTTAAGCATTTTCAAAGACCTCAAGGGCCTCTTGCAGATTATTCAAATTATCCAATTCGTAATCAGGAGAGTAATCCAGTCCCGAATTCCCCTTGGAGAACCAAACCGTTTTAATTCCCAGATCCGAAGCGGGTCTCAAATTTTCCAACCTATCGTCGACGAAAACACAACTCTCAGGAGGGGCTTGTATAGCTTTCAATAATTTTTCGTAAACTCTTTTGTCGGGTTTTCTAAACCCCACCTCGCTGCTTATAATTATGTCTTCAAAAAACCTATTCAATTCGAACTTTTTCCGAAGATAACTATTCCATTGTCCCACCTCATTGCTCAGAACAGCCAACTGATAGGAGTTCGATAACTTCAAGACCGTATCCTTGAATCCTGACGTGACTTCAAAGGACTCCTCAAGATACGTTTTTTCGATTTCCGGATACTCCCCTCCAAATCCCAACGATTTCCAGAAACGAAAAGCAGAAATTTCGCCAACACTCGCTTTTAGATATAGATCACTTATTTTTTCCTTCGAAATTTCCGGATTTATTTTCTGAATATACGGAATGAGAAGATTTTCCACGTCATCGGACTCCTTAAAAATAACACCCATCATGTCAAATACAAGCCATCCAACTGGCAAGATACCACCAGATATCAGTAGAAATCGCAGTACTTAAGAGTCCGTACGATTACCGATACCTCTAAAATCGAGAATGACAAAAAACCATTGAAATCGCAAGATAGCGATAAGTTGATTCAGACATCAGTCAATAGCCTAGCTTTTCCCTTCTTCGCTCGTACTCATCGTCGTCGATTTCCCCTCTTGCGTAGCGCTCGTTCAAAATCTCAACCGGAGTCTTCTCTTCCTCCGATTCTACCAATTCACCAACGACCCAAACGATGAAAAACACTGAACCCCTCAACGACAACGACCCAAAAAAGAAAAATTAAAATCCATCCTAGCCAGGCGAAGCCATCAAAGAGTCTACTTGGGAAATCCATCATCCTATCCAAATTACCAAACCATGGGGTCCGCAAATACACGTTTCCGAAGACAGAACAAGCCATCTCCCATTCAGCTACCTATTCGAATTTACGCCATCGAATAAAAAATTACTTAAAGTAAAATCGACAGATCCTCCACTCGTTCCAATTTAAACAATAGGGCGTTTATATCCACTATTATCTTTTTCGAGGGTACGGACATAGTTCTAACTGGCGATAAAATTGTTATTCCTTAGCCAAAGCTTACTTTACAGCAAGAGAGATTTTCAGCACATCATATCCAGTTGGCAATAAACCCTAAGCCATTTTTCTGTTGGCCTTTCCACCAAAAACAATTTCACAAAATACTAGATCTTTTTCAACCCAATAATATCAGCTGTTCAGGCTGACGCGTCCGTGCCGTAGGCCATTCCTATTCCAACACATCAAAAAGAGGAACAGAACATCCCTCAACCCTTGCTAGTCATTACTGCAAAAACGCTGCTATTTTGTAATTACAAGACTTTTTTTCATTCCACCCAGCAAACCAACCGTCCAGATAGGATCCCTCGCGTGTATCTCAAGTCTTAGTAGATCAGACCACGTATACATGCGAAACCATTTCTATATTCTAAATCCTCTTACGGTCTCATAGATACATCAATCATTCCTCTCCTCAAACAGACGCGCAACCACAGCAGAAGGAAATCCACAGAGAGCACGGGGAAAACCTATATTTAAGTAATAAAACCAGGACAAAAAAAATATAACCCCTATATTCCCCTTTTAGGGAATCATACCTCTCTTAAATATATATAAAACCATCTTTAATCAGGTAAAAGCATCCAGGCCCACTAAAGACGATAAATAACCTAATTCAGGTATATTTTGGGATGAAATAAAAACGAGTTAGGGTGGAAGTTATAAAAAATACTTTAGAGAGCTTATTAAAGTCCAAAATAATTTTATTGTTCGTTTAACTTCCCGAATTACTCCTAAATTCGCCCTTACCCCATAATATGACAAAGGGATCCAATAAGTAGCTTATATGAACATAAACTTGAAATTTTACCACAGATGGAAAGCTAGCAGAACACTCTATAAAAAGCTTTATAAGTCATCCCTTGCCATAAAGCGAAAGACCAATCACACGATAAAAAAGGTGAATCATAATGTTATGGAGAAAATCAGAAGTTAAAGAACTCAAATTAGAGATGAAAGGCAGCCTAAATATCAGTAGGGATGCCTTAGTGGAGCGAATGAGCAACCGACTGGGCATGGACATGGATAGCATAAGACGGAAGATTTCGGAAATAAAAGGAAACGACAAATAGAAAAATGCGGAAAGTCGACAAAAGATATAATACGAAAATTTACGTGGAGCTCTTCTCTCTTATTATCCCCTCATTAATATGGGGTAAGTTTCCTTAGAAAAGAGAATTTTACCTGAGAAATATGTTTTAGCAAAAAACATAAATTGATGAAGTAGGAAAATAGTAAAACTGGACGGAATTCTGCAATCGAAAGGGCCAAACATGATTTTTTGGAGGACGACTAGATGGTCGAAACCAAATCGGAAGTTATAGGTGCAGATAACGATCAGGGGGAAATAAGATGCCCGGACTGCAAAAACACCTCTCTGATTAGGGATTATCAGAAAGGACTGAAGATATGCGGTAATTGTGGAAGGGTCGTTAAGAAAGAAATAAAAGATCGGGGACCCGAATGGAGAGCATTCAACGAAAAACAGAGAGAAAACCGAAGCCGCGGCGGCGCTCCAATGACCTATACCATCCATGACAAAGGGCTTTCCACGAAGATAGACTGGCGCAACAGAGACGGCAGAGGCAATAGCCTATCCCCAAAAAAGAGATCGCAGATGTATCGATTGAGAAAATGGCAGAGAAGAGCCAGAGTGTCCGATGCCGATGAAAGGAATCTTGCCTATGCACTTTCCGAACTGGATAGAATGTCCTCTCAGCTAGGGCTTCCAAAGAAGGTGAGAGAAACGGCCGCCGTAATTTATAGAGATGCGGTGGACAAAAGGCTCATAAGAGGAAGATCGATCGAAGGCGTTTCATCAGCCGCACTTTACGCTGGATGTAGAAAATGTAAGGTGCCAAGAACCCTAGAAGAAATAGCAGAAAGCTCCAGGGTTGGCAAGCGGGAAATAAGCCGAAGCTATCGATTCATCTCTAGAGAGCTGGACATTCATCTGATGCCTACGAATCCAGCTTCCTATGTTGCAAGATTTGGCAGCGAACTGGGAATCTCCGGAGAAGCCAGACAAAAAGCAATAGAAATAATAAAAAAGGCAAAAGAGAGAAAACTCACATCCGGAAGAGGGCCGACTGGAATCGCGGCTGCAGCGATATATGTGGCTAGCATGCTCAAAGGAGAAAGAAGAACCCAGAGGGAAACGGCAAAGGTCGCCGACGTGACCGAGGTAACAGTAAGAAACAGATACAAGGAACTAATCAAGGAACTGGACCTAGATATTGGTAAATAGGCATCACCCTCCCCTTTTATTTTTTTACGTGTAGGAAAAACTAGGAAAAAGAAGTTAAAAAAGTAGAACGAAGTAGAATATGGGATTTCTATGAAACCCGGAGAAATAAACTACTCTAGAGAAGTAAAGGAAAG
>JBKHIS010000026.1:0-15950 GCA_046538535.1 Hadesarchaea archaeon
TGGGAAGTGGGAGGTCGGTTTCGATAAATAAATTGTTTGAGATTATTTCTGGAGCTTTTGATGTTTCAGATGTGGAACCAACATATAGGGATGGGAGAGCGGGTGACATAAGACATAGCGAATCGGATTTGACGAGGGCAAAAAAAGATCTAGGATTTGAACCAAGGATATCTCTTGGGGAGGGTGTTAAGAGATACATAAATTGGAGGAAAAGGAATTAGCCGTACGTATAGGATATATATTGGTTTCTTGATGAATTAAAGGATAGAATGAAAGTAGCGATGATAAGCGACTGGTATCCTCCTAAGCTCGGGGGTGTAGAAACTCTTGTTTACGAGATGGCCAAATATATGAACAAAAGGCAGGGGGTGGAGGTGGAGGTGATAACCCAGGATTTTTCGAGTACTTTTAGTTTCGCAGATAACGTGGAGGTGGAGGATGGGATAAGAGTCAGGAGACTTTCGGGTATTACATTGCCTTTCTCGAAGGTATATTTCCATCCTGAACTCCCATTCAAGATTAAGGAGCTTTTTAAAGATGAGGATTATGATGTCGTGCATACCCATCATTTCTTTACTCTGCTATCCGTTCTTGCAACGGCCGTAGCCGACCGAATGTACCCTAGAAGGAAATGCATAGTAGCAACTAATCATACTTATCATAAGAGGCTGGACTCACTTTTTTTTAAAATCCCAAAGTATATCTCGTCTTTCTCAGGGAAGTCCGCGGATAGGATATTCGTGGGTAGCGATGCCGCAGCCAAGCTGGTTGAGGAGGCGTGTGACCGGGAAAAAATAAGAAAGGTGGGGTATGGTGTTCCACTGAAGGAATTTAACCCTAAAAAGGGATCTGATGCTATTAGAGAGGAGTTGGGCATTGATTCAGGTTTTCTGATAATCTATGTTGGTAGATTCGGAAAGCGAAAGGGTGTGGAATATCTCTTAAAGGCCTTAAGTATGGTGGGGGGGGATATGGGTGATTTTAAACTCGTAATTGTGGGCGGTGGCCCTATGGAGGATAAATATAGGAGTATTATACGCAACAGGTCACTTGAGGACGAGGTTAAAATCATGGGATACATTGATAGAGAAAATCTTCAGAAGTTCTATGCATCTTCCGACCTAGCAGTTTTTCCTTCGGTTAGGGATGAGTCCTTTGGACGGGTCATTCCGGAGGCAATGGCTTCAGGAACCCCTTATATAGCCACGGGAATCCCAGGGTTTGACGAGGTCCACAAAGAGGGCGCGGGGCGCTTGGTGCCTCCAGCTGATGCAAAGACTTTGAGCGAGGCTATTCTGGCGATTGAGAGCGATAAAGAATTGAGGGATAGGATGAGTAAAAAGGCACGGAAGGAGGCAGAGAAATATTTTGACTGGAACGTAATAGTGGACAGGATCCTGGAGGTTTACAATGAGTTACTGGATTAAGTATAGGATTCCGTCCATCATAGGTTGGGTTTTGCCCTTTGTATTGGCTTTATTTCTGGCTAGGGAGCTTCCCTTCAATTTATTATTTCGGTTTTTGAGTTTTCTTTGTCTGTCTCTTGTTTTGTTTTTTTCCGAGATAATAATAGCAATGAAGGTGGTCTCGGTTTGGAATCGATGGAAAGAGAAAAAGTGCGGACAAGAGTCCGAGGACGATTAAGGTTAATCCTCTTCTTCGTCGGAGTTATTTTTCCATATTTTTAAACCCAGGTAGGAAGCAGCTATGCCTCCTGCAATTGTGCTTATCAGGTAGGATATTCCTCTTTCTATGATAACGGCAGATGTAGCGGCACTTCTTTCAATACCCATTAGTATAAGAAGTCCAGTCATACCTCCTTCCACGTAGATGAGCCCGCCCGGTGAAAATGGAATTAGCCCAAAGATGAAAGGCAAGGTGGATCCCAAGAACGGTACGTACCAACTGACTTCCAAACCTAGCGCTAGGAAGATTACATAGAATCTTACTATCGTGAAAGTGTATAATAGAATGCTGAGTATTATCATAAAAAAACCTGATTTTTTATGCTTCATAACGAAATTAGTGCTTTTATACAGCTTTTTTAGGGATTTTATTATTTTTTTGCTGTTTGATTCTCTCCCCAGCTTTTCATTAATCCAGTTCAGGAAGCTAGCAAGGTGTTCCAGTGCGGTTTCCCTTGCTATCAACCAATTTACGAAGGGTAGGAAGAAAATTACTCCAGATATCATCAGGATTAGCACTATAATAGGAATTAAAACTAGTCCTTGCATATACAGCCAGAAGAAAAGACCTACGGTCAAAAAAGATAGAAATACGGGAATACTTACTGCAGTCTCCGCTAGTAGAGTCCCCAATCCTTCATTATATGGTATTCCGTGTATCTTTTTGGCAAAGTAAGCTCTGAATGGATCCCCTCCGGCTTTCATAATTGGTGTGACATTCGTGACGAATTTCCCCCCCTGGCATATTAGGTAAATTTTCCCAAAACTTATATCCTGATCTATTGCTCCCAGAGCGACCTTCCATCTCCCTGCCCATAGGGCTACTTCCAGAAAATAAATGCTTATAGCGAGAAATACCAGCTTCATATTGGCCGATAAAAGTCCGTGAAATAGCTTGTCTATATCTCCTCTAACTATAAAGAGAAGAACTCCTATTGTGACGATTAGTGATATGATCACTCCGCCGAGGCTATTCCTTATATTAAATCTCCATTCTTTTGGTGAATTCATCCTCTCATTCCGTGGAAAAGGTCTCTTTAAATCTTCATGTTTCTGTTTTCAAAGGAATATAAACAGGTTTTTATTCGTTCCTATTGTTTTAGACTTTTGAAATTAAAGTTAATGATTCCGGTAGGGTCTGTTGAGAGTAGTTTCAAGATATTGGGGCCTAAGAACAAGCTGATCATCAATCTAATGGAAAATCATTGGTGGGACCGGTTGTTTTATTTGCATGGAATGGGGTAAATATATCATAGGTCGGTTTCGAATGTCCGAAGAACCGCTGTCGGAAGATCTACTTGAGGTTTTGGCCTGTCCGTATTGTAAGGTGGAAGTGAAACTGAAGGGGGATACTCTAATGTGCGAGAAATGTGGAAGGGAGTATCCTGTTGTGAATGGCATCCCTAGAATGCTTCCAGATGAGCTTAGAAGCAACGGGGCCTGATTTCTGTTAGTTCGACAAAAATTGTATTATTTCTTTTAACAATAATTGAATGATTACATGTTTGAAGAAAAGAGAAAGAATTTGGTTGAGAGTTTGGAGAATAGAGGTTATTTGGAGACTGAAGCGGTAAAGGATTCTTTCTTGAAGATTCCGAGGGAAGAATTTATCCCATCTAGGGTAAGAGATAACGCTTACGTCGACAGACCTCTTCCAATCGGACGTGGGCAGACTATTTCGGCCCCAAGCATGATAGCCATAATGCTTGAGGCGTTGGAACTCGATAAGGGCCAGCGCGTTCTCGAAATTGGAACAGGATCGGGGTATAACGCCGCCTTGATTGCGGAGATAGTTGGGGCCGAGGGTGAGGTATACACCGTTGAGAGGTTGGAAAGCGTTGCGAAAGTGGGTCGGGAGAATTTGGAAAGGACCGGTTATGAGTGGGTGGAAGTTATAGTGGGTGATGGAAGCAAGGGCTACCCCGAAGGAGCGCCTTGGGATCGAATTTTGGTTACTGCTTGTTCCCCGGAGCTTCCTGAACCTCTAATCGAGCAGCTTGACATTGATGGTGTTCTAGCAGCGCCGGTGGGCAGGCATCATATGGCCCAAAAACTTACTCTGGCTAAGGAGTCCGGGGGGAAAGTGGAGGTGGAAAAGGGAGTAGGCTGTGCTTTTGTTCCACTTGTGGGCGAATATGGATGGGATAAAGATAGTGTATAGTGGATTTAAACTGATTTTAAACCGTTCTTGGGGCATTGGATGTTTGAGTTTTTATTAAGTTGGGTTCGGAAGAAATTGATATTTGGAGGAATCAAGCCCATTTTTCTAGAGATACCTGTGCTCTTTTTTCAGATCCCTTTTTTAGCTTTTCGATCCCCGTATCTATTCTGGACTCAGAAAAATCATGTTTTTCACATAGGAATTCCTTTATTTTTTCCGGTTTAGGATCCATCCACTCTATGTTGTAATCGTCCGTCACTTCTGGAGTCATGAACAGTTTTTCGACTTCTAGAGGATCCACTGAAAGGCTTTCTATTTCTCCTGATTCAACGATTTTATCGATCCCCCCGATTTTTTTCACGAGTTTAAGGGATTTTTTAGGACCTATTCCTTTTATGCCGTCATTGAAATCGGTTCCGACCAATATTCCAATTGCTATTAGCTGTTTTCTTTCTATCCCGTGCTTGTCCAGGATTTTCTCCAATTCTATTATTTCGGGCTTGATCTCCTTGTATTTGTCTTTACCTGGAAGTTTTCTTTTCCCTGTGATCGTCATATTTCTGATTAGTTTTGGCGATCCGTAAAGAAGGGCATCGAAGTCCTGACTTCCCGTTCCCCAGGTATCTCCTTTTTTTGTCATGTATGCTGCCTGAGCTTCACCCTCACTAGGGGCCTGGATCCAAGGAATTCCCATTCCGTCCAGAAGTTCCTTTGCTTGTTCAACCATTTTTTTCGAGAGTCTGGCGGCTCTTTCTGCGTGTTTCCTTGCCTTTTTCTTCTCTCCTTTTTTTAGGGCTTTTTTCCTTTTTTCTTCAGCTTCTGCTCGAATCCTTCGTCTATTTTCTAAAGTTTCGCTTTTCAACTCGGGCGGTTTGCCGTCAAATACAAAAGCGGGTTCGATCCCTATTTCCACTAGATTGGAGGTTCTGTAAAAGAGGCCGGAGAGGTGAGAGGTGATCCTACCCTCGGAGTCTTTTAGGGGAGTTCCATCCGGTTGTCTAATGATTGAAAGAAATTGGTAAAGGGTGTTCATGGCGTCCGTTGCGATTGATTTCCCCTTTAGGTGCTCTAGGGTGATTTCCTTAATTGGAACAATGTCTTTTATTTTAACTCCCATGGATTTCCTAATTTGTAATTAAAATTGTGTAAGTTTTTCTATTTTTGGAATTGTTAAAAGCGCCAAACCAAATTGTATTTTACTGTACACCCATAACGTAAAATACTACATAGATATTCTAAATAGTTTGTAGAATTCAAGATTGGTATTTTTCCTTGGGAATAATCTCCCCATTTGGAAGCCTACGAACAATGGTCATCGGAATTGCATCCTTTTCGAATTCTAACTTCGCTATGTCGATTGGATCGGAGAATTCCTCGGGTACGTCTATGAGAACGGGTGCTCCTAGCTCTATTTGAATTGATCTTGCACCGATTATACGTGCTTTCTCGAATCTGGTGTATTTCTTTGGATACATCACTTCACCTTACTCGGACAGGTCATTGGAAATTATTCATTAATAATTCTTACTCCTATCCGGATAATATGGTCAATGTTTCACTCTTTAAATAAACTTGCCTTCAATTGGGGTCCCTGCTGGCTTAAGATATTTTTCCGCCGTTCCATAGATCTTCTTTCAGGGATTTTCCGGTTTTTTCCTCCCATTTTTCAACGGATATGCCATGTTTTTTCCTGATCTCTTCACCATAGCCCAGTCCGTTATAGGCGCAGAAAGGTATTATACCGTCAGGTGTGGTGTAGTGAATTACACACCTTTCCAGTCGATCGATGTTTAGATTCCAAACGTCTTGAAACCACATGGATCCTAGATAAAGTGATTTCATGTGGAACTTTCCTAACTCGTCGTATGATCCACCGGTCACTGCGTTGTTTATTAAATCCTTTACGTTCATTCCCTCGGGTGCTTTTTCCTCATCAATGTAGTCCGAGATCTTTCTAATCAAGTTGAAGCCTGTTCGTATCTTTTTCATAGGTCCAGATTTCTCTGCTTCCTCCTTTACCAGCTCCATGAGTCCCTCCACATCGACAAATTCGGTTATGGGTATTATTTCGCCGTCTTCGACGAATACATAGGTAGCTCCCCCACAACTGGGATGACAGGTGAATTCGACTTGCTTTTCCCTCTCTATATTTTCGATCAACTTGGATACCGGCAGAACGAAGGGAACTGTGTACCAATCTTCTGCCGTTATGGCTCCGTCCAACTGATTCTCCAGCTTTTTGATCATTTCGGAGTAGGAAATTCTTTCTCTTTTTCTCTTTTCTTCAGAAAGATTCTTGATTCTTCCTACAAAGGATACAGGTTGAAAGTTTACTCCTCGAACTATGTCCATGTTTTCCTTTGCAAAGTTTACAATGTCACCCAGCTCGTGATCGTTAAAGTTGTTGATTACTACCGGTACCAGAACAGCTGTGAGGCCGACCTTCCGCAGGTTTTCCAAGGCTTTTTTGTTCTGTTCTATCCAAGGATTTGTTTCTTCTGTCACACCGTCGAAGCTCATATATATTGTGTTTGTGCCAGCCTCCTGTAGTTCCTTGGCGAGATCCGGATCGTCTCCGAGTTTTATTCCGTTGGTGTTTACCTGAACGTGGGTAAAGCCTAGGTCCTTTGCCATCTTGACTAGTTCCACTAGGTCTTCCCGAACGGTAGGCTCCCCCCCGGTGATTTGTATCGCCTTTCCAGGCACTGGCTTTTCCTCTCGCACCTGTTTCATTTGCTTTTCTAACTGTTCCAAGGAGGGTTCATATACGAATCCCTGCGCGCCAGCGTTTGCGAAACAATAGGAACATCTCAGATCACATCGATTCGTTACGAATAGGTTCGTCAGTACGGATTGGGATTTATGTCGTGCACAGAGGCCGCAGTCATATGGACAGTCCGTACCTTCTACTTGCGGATTTGTAACGCCGACTCCAGTGACCTTATTTTCCATGGCCTTTTTGTACAGTTCAACGTCGTCCCAATAGGTTGACTTGAATTTCCCGTGTTCATCGCATTCCTTTTTTAGATAAACCTTTCCGTCTTCCTCCACCGCCTCGGCCGGGATTTTGTTTATTTTACCTTCCTTGAAGCACTCGGGACAAACGGATTCTGTGGATTCTAAAACTTCTTTCATTTTACCTGTTTACTACTCGTTGAGGTAAATATAAAAGTATTTTTTAACTAGTCGTAATATGAAAGTTCGGTTAGGATAGTTTATGGTTTCTGAAAAGGTAAAGAGCGCTTTAGGAGATTTGGGTCTAACGGAGTACGAAACTAGAGCGTATATAGGATTGGTTTCCACTGGTCCCACCACTGCGGGGGATTTAAGCGATGTTTCTAACGTACCATACTCCAGGATTTATAATGTGCTTTCGAAGCTGGAGGAGAAAGGTTGGATTGAGAGTCAGTCCGGCAGACCCGCACGCTATAGGGCCAAGCCACCCTCGGAGACGCTTAGTCTTGTGAAACTGAAGAAGGAGGAGGAGATCAAGAGGGCGAGCGAAACCATCGAACAGGAGCTTGAGCCTCTTTATGAGGAGGAGGAGGCTGAAGTAGAAAAGCCGGATATTTGGACCATACGTGGGAGCAGGGAACTGTTAGGTAGAATAAAGGAGATGTTGGCTGATGCGGAAATGAGCATTTTAGTTACTCTGCCCTCGTTAGGAAAAGATTTTGATGGCATCGAGGATTACATTCCTCTGTTGGATAGAAAGGGGCTCGATGTAAGGGTACTCATGTCTGTGGATAAAAAACTTCTTCAAGCGTTTGATTCCCTCTCCAATGCCGAGGTTAGAGTCAGGGAACCCCTTTTTGGTGGAGGAGTTATAGTCGATGGAAAGGAGGTTCTTCTAATTTTGGAAAGTGAGGGCAGAATCCTTGGCATCTGGTCTGAGGAAATAGGTCTGGCAAAATTTGCTAAGGAGTATTTTGAATATTTGTGGTCGGATTCCAAGGAAACCTCCTGATTTTTCTATTTGTTCGCCTCGTCTTTTCGGTCTCTTATTTGTTGAATTCATACCTTAAAGTGCCGGATTAATTGTATAGGGGAGAAAACTTCGGATTATCAATTTTCAGTAAGATAGAGATGCTTGATTTTTTTCTGATCGTGTCTAGTAGTGTGGTAATGAGAGTAGATATTTACGCAGCTCACATTTTGGTTAATAAAAAGAAAACGGATAAGTAAATGGAGTTATTTAATGGTTAATGGATCTAAATGCCTAGAAGAAGAAGGAGGAGAAGGGTAGGATCTCAGCCCGATTTCGAATACTTCAGACCAGGAAGAGGGAGTAAACCCAATTCTGAAGTTTTCTTAATGGTCGAAGAGTTCGAGGCTATAAGGCTTAACGATCTGGAGGGCAAAAGTCAGAAGGAGGCCGCGAAAGAGATGGGTATTTCACAGCCCACTTTTCATAGAACTTTGGTATCGGCTAGGGAAAAAATTGCGGACGCTTTGGTTAATGGCAAGGCCATCAAAATTAAGGGAGGTAATTATGAGTTCGTCAAGGATTCAGAGAGTGATGCAGGAAATGCTAAGGGGAGAAAGCCCCGCGGCTAGCTTTTTGAGGGTACTTATTCCTTTTAAAAGGGTATCTCTTTGGATTTCTCGATTTAGTGTGAAGTTTGGGGAAGTCTTATTTTTTCATTAAGACAACTCTATCAAGGACAAATTATGTAAGGGAGTCGAAAAGAATGAGGAATTCTTATGATGTTCTGAAAAGAGTTCTATGAATCTATAGGGTTGGAGTTTTTAAGATGTATGTCGTTCATCTAATCCTGAAATCGCTCTGGTTTATTCTCCCCGCATACGTTGCAAATGGGACTCCGGTACTTTTGGGGGGTGGGCCACCTATGGATTTTGGAAGAAAATTTTTCGATGGTAGACGGATCTTGGGCGATGGAAAAACCTGGAGAGGGTTCCTTGTTGGCTTGATAGCCGGTGCGATTGTCGGAATTCTGCAGGGGAGATTGGAGGCGGGTCTATTTCTCTCCCTTGGGGCCTTGATAGGTGATTTCTTGGGTAGTTTTTTCAAGAGAAGGTGGGGCCTTAAATCCGGTGCACTGGCACCGGGCCTTGATCAACTAGAATTTCTGGTAGCCGCTCTGGTTTTGGTATCAATTGTGGAGTCTCCAACTTGGAGAGTTGTGGCCGTTCTTTTGATTATTACTCCGGCTATTCACTTGTCCACTAACTTTTTGAGTTACAAACTTGGGTTCAGTTCTAGTCCATATTAAGTCCGTCTTTCTCTACCGGTGCTCTTTCCCAGGGGAATACGAGCCATTTTTCCGTCTTATATACGAAATAGTCAGGTTTGATTTTGGATGAGGGTTTATAAGCTATTGTTGCAACTCTTAGTCCATTCCCGGTTCTCTTTTCTAGATGTTTCAGCACTACCTCAAGTGTTTTCCCTGAATCCGCCACATCATCCACCACTAGAACCTTGCCTTCGAGCTTTTTAACGTCGGACCAGAATATTTCGGGTTCGTCCATGGTCTTCTCGAAGTCTTCGTAGTACTTGACGTGGATTACCCTCATTAGGAGATCGTTCATTAGATGTGATAGACGAACAGCAGGAACTAGTCCTCCTCTCGCGATCCCTACAATTACGTCGGGATCATAATCGTCTTTTAATTCGACGGCCAAGGACTCCACGGCCTTGTCGATATTGTTCCAGGATAGGTATTCCGGGTCCAAGATTAACTCCACTGAGGATGATGTTGGCATTTCTAAAAAGTCTTTTTTGAATATCGATTCTCGTTGAGAGGTACTTGATTTTTAGGTGAAAAGTTTTGAATTCGGATTTATCGAATTCCACATCGAGGGTTTGCAAAAAAGTAATTAGTCGTAATTGGGAGAGGATATCTCGTATGCTCGATCAGGAAGTTTTTGAAAATCTTGAGGATTTAATACAAGATATACGGCTCAAATCGAGTGAAGGCGCGCTTATACTCGTTGAAGGGAAAAATGACGTTAATTCGCTACGTGAACTGGGTGTAAATGGATCCATTCGTCAAATCCCTGAGGGTGGAAAGACAGTTCTCCATTCCTTGGAGAATTTTTCTAATTATGATGAGATTATTGTACTTACCGATTTTGATCGGGAGGGGGAGAAACTAAATAGTTTTTGTGAAAAGCAACTCAGCAAGCTGGGTATTACCGTTCTCTCTGACTTAAGAAAAAGGCTAAAAAAGTACGTTATAAAGGCCGTAAAGGATATTGAAGGTCTTTCGACATTTCTAGAAGCTGAGAGGGCCTCTAGGATGGATAAAGAGAGCATTAAAAACTCATAAAGTTATTTTAACTTATTGAAACACCTTTATCTATGTCTGCAACTATCACATTTTCCTATGTAGTAATCCTCAATATCTTTGGGAACTCCGGATTTTGAAACCCATTTGCTGGGGCAGGAACTGCATGGATCATTCACCGTCCATGACTCTTGATCTATACTTTCGTAGCTTTCGATTATTTTGCTCCCTGAGCTGGTCCCTATCACGTCCGCACCGGCCGCTACCAGTTTTAAAGCATCTCGAAAGTTTCCAATTCCTCCTGCGGCTTTTATGCCGAGATCTTCCCCGATTGTCTCTTTTATTTGGCATATATGAGGGATATTTGCTCCGTAAGGGCCAAATCCTGTAGAATTTTTCACATAATCGGCTCCTGCATCTCTTATTATTTTGGAAGCTTTGGATATTTCTTCGTAAGTTAGGTAACCTGACTCTATAATTACCTTGACTGGTTTTCCGGACGCAGCACTGACTACTTCCTTTATTTCGCTTTTCACTAGATCGTATTTACCTTCTCGGAAGGCCCCAACGTTCATTACCATATCGAGTTCGTCGGCCCCGTCTTCTGTTGCCATTTCTGCTTCGATGGACTTTATTTCGCTTTTGTTTTGGCCTAGGGGAAATCCTATTGTGGGGTTTATCAAAACATCAACATCTTCTAGTTTTTTTGCGCAAAACTGGGTATAGTAAGGACTGATGGTTACCGACCGGAAATTGTAGTTTTTTGCTTCTTCGCAGAGCTTTTCCAGATCGTTCCTGGTGGCAGCTGGGGACAGCTCCGTATGGTCGATTTTGGAAGCCATTTCATCGGGGCTTATACTAATCTTTCTTGCCTTCTCGATTATGTCCGGAATTCTTTCAGTAATCACTGTAACTGTATCATCCTCCGGCAATAGAGAACTTCTTGCTTATTTCCAATTAATTTTTTCATCGGTCGGGTACAATTACTCAATTGGTTTTCATGAAGTCAATTTACGATGACGTTGAACTGCAGATATCCGAGGAGGTTTATAAACCTGCTGAGGATACCTTTTTTCTTGCGGATAACTTGGAGGTTGTGGAGGGAGAGGATGTTTTGGAACTCGGTACGGGCAGTGGCCTCTTGTCGATACTCACCGCTAGGCAGGGTGGCACTGTGGTTGCCACGGATATAAATGAGGAAGCCCTTGTATGTGCAAGGCAAAATGCCGTTCTAAATGGTTTTGAAGATAGGATAGAATTTAGGTTGGGTGATTTATTCGATCCTATAGAAGATGAAAAGTTCGATCTGATAATTTTTAATCCTCCCTATCTACCCGTTCCCGAAGACGAGCCGCGGTGGTCCGCTTTGGAGAGGGCATGGGATGGTGGTCCCGATGGCAGAAAAGTAATTGACAGATTTCTTGAAGAGGCAAAGGATTATCTCAAGCCGGGGGGGCGCCTTATGTTTGTGCAATCCTCCCTTACAGGTTTCGGGGAGACTTTGAAAAAGTTGAACGAGTGCTTTGAGGTCGAGGTAAAAAGGGAAAAGCTTTCTTTTGAAAGTCTGTTTCTTTTTATGTCTAGGCTAGATTGATCAGAAGCCCATAATGGATACGAGTATTGCCTTTTCTGTATGCATCCTGTTTTCTGCTTGTTGGAAAACCACGGACTGCGGTCCGTCTATTACATCTGAGGTTACCTCTTCGCCTCGATGGGCGGGTAAGCAGTGCATAAAGATGGCGTCGTCGTCTGCAAGCCCCATTATATTGGAGTCAACTTGAAATCCCTCAAAGTCCCTTAATCTTTTTTCCCTCTCTTTTTCCTGCCCCATTGAGGCGATGACGTCTGTATAAACAACGTCGGCACCGTTAGCTGCGTAATTCGGATCATTACTTATGTTCACTTCGGAATTGGTCTTTGCAGCCGTTAGCTTGGCATCTTTCACTATTTTTTCTTCTGGTGTGTATCCTTCGGGGCTTGCTACCGATATATCCATTCCAACTTTGGAAGCACCTAGTAGTAGAGAGTGACATACGTTATTTCCATCTCCGATGTAAGCCAGTTTTAGACCGGCTAATTTATCCTTTACCTCCCGTATAGTGAAGAGATCTGCCACCGTTTGACATGGATGCAATAGGTCGGTTAGTCCATTTATCACGGGAACTCGGGAGTTTTTCGCGAGCTCTAGAATATCTTCGTGCTGGTATATTCTGGCCATTATCATATCTACGTAACCGGAGAGCGTTCTTGCGGTATCAGCAATTGTCTCCCCTCTTCCAAGCTGGAGGGTGTCCCAACCTAGGTATATCGCGTGACCCCCCAATTGGGTTATTCCCGTTTCAAAGCTTACTCTCGTTCTGGTGGAGGGTTTCGAGAAGATCATTGCGAGGGTGTTTCCGTGAAGATACTCATGCGGTTCACCCTGATTAACCATTTCTTTGAGTCTTTCGGATTTCTCGAGAATTCGGACGAGTTCGTTCTTTTCCAAGTCCTGTATTGAGGTAAAGTGTTTGATTTCGTCCATTATTTTACCTTGCCCAAAACTTTGTTTAATTCGTCAATAAGTTTATCTATCTGTTTTTCCTTGACTATTAGAGGAGGAACAAACCTTAGAACTTTTTCTGCCGTGATGTTTGTCAAAAATCCCTCATCCATTAGTTTGCTGTGGACCTTCTTGGCGGTTTCTTTGTTCTTTATTTCCATTCCCAGCATCAGTCCGATTCCTCTCACTTCTTCTATGAGATCGCCGTATTTTTCGGTTAATTCCTCCAGCTTCTCTTTGAAGTAATCGCCTTTTTCCCTCACCTTCGAGGGTATATCCTCCAATTGCATGGTTTCTATTACTGTTCTGGCGGTCTTACACGCCAGGGGGTTTCCTCCAAAAGTTGAGGCGTGGTCACCGGGTTCAAATGATCTCGCGATTTTCTCTCTGGAGCCCATCGCACCGATCGGGAATCCATTTCCGAGTGCTTTGGCCAGCGTGATGATGTCAGGATCCACGTTCCAATGCTGACATGCAAACCATTTACCCGTGCGACACATTCCCGCTTGCACTTCATCAAATATGAGTAGCGTTTCGGTGTCGTTACACAGTTCTCTCAGACCCTTTAAGAAATCGCCCGAAAGGGGCCTTATTCCTCCTTCTCCAATCACCGGCTCTGCGATTATCGCGGCCGTATTTTTTCCTATTTTTTTCTTTGCTTCCTCCAGGTCGTTTCTTTGGATGAAGTCGTATGAAGATGAAATGAGGGTGCTGAACTGTTTTTTGTAGGCATCCTTCCATGTTACCCCTAAGGAAGCTGAGGTCCTTCCGTGGAAGGAGTGTTTAAGCGCAACTATTTTGTCCCCATGAGTATGTTTTACCGCTAGCTTCATTGCTGCTTCCACGGCCTCAGTACCCGAGTTACAGAAGAAGAATTTCTGGATCGGCTTCGGACTTATTTCGGCGAGCTTTTGAGCAAGTTTAGCTTGATTTGAAATATAATACAGATTGGATACGTGAATTAACTTTTCGGCTTGTTCCCTGATCGCTTTTGTTACGGCGGGATGTGTATGTCCGAGTGCTGTTACCGCAATTCCTCCAAGGAAGTCTAGGTATTCCTTACCTTCGGAATCCCAGACCTTGACACCTCTTCCCTTGACTAGTTCTATAGGGTGTCTGTTGTAAGTCTGGACAATGAATTTCTGGTCAAGTTCTTTGACCTTATTTATATCCATTTTATTCCCCTATCATTGTTCCGATTCCGCTTTCAGTGAGCAATTCAAGCAGAAGCGCGTGCGGGGTTTTGCCGTTGATGATGTGTGTGCGGTTTACTCCGCTCTTAAGGCTACTGAGGCATGAGTTTACTTTGGGTATCATACCTTCAGTGATTGTCTCGCTCTCCACCAGTTCTTTGGCTTCCCCCATGTTTAAAGTTGAGATTAAAGAGTCCTCTCTTTCTGGATCCTCGAGAACCCCTGGTACATCTGTAAGAAATATGAGCTTTTCGGCCTTCATGGCGGAGGCCAATTCAGCAGCCACGTGGTCGGCGTTTAAATTTAGGCTAGTTCCATTTTCGTCCGCGCCGATTGAGGCAATTACGGGTATGAAGTCCTCGTCTAGGAGGTAATTGATTATCTTTGGATTTATTTTGCTGACCTCGCCAACGTATCCGAGCTCTTTTCTTTCTCCACTCATCCTCTCCGCCAGTACTAAATTTCCGTCAATTCCTGAGATCCCGATTGCCGATCCACCGTGTTTTTGAATCACCAAAACGAGTTCTTTGTTGATTTTTCCTCCCAAGGATTTGTGAATTATATCAATCGTTTCCTCGTCTGTTACTCGGAGTCCTTCCACGAATTCGGGTTTTTTCCCGATTTTTTCCATTTCTTTTGATATTTCGGATCCTCCGCCGTGTATTACTACAGGCTTTATCCCAATGAATTTGAGAAGTACCAGATCTCTAAGAATGGAATCCCTAAGCTCTATTTCCTCAAGAAGTGATCCTCCGAACTTTATGACGAGTATCTTTCCATAGAACTTCTGGATGTAGGGAAGTGCTTCGAGCAGTATTGAGGTTTTATCCACCATACTTATCTTTCTCCTTTCAGGGATTAGTATTGATATCTTAAAAGAAATGCTTAAAATCTGCTTTATATTCGGTACTGGGAGTTTATTCTAACGTATTCCTCGGAAAGGTCACAGCCCCAAGCGTCAGCTGATTCATCCCCCTCGCTGAGCTCAACGTATATCTGGATTTCTTCTTCTGCCATAACTTTTTCAGCTTCGTTTATCGTATCCTCAGGTAAGGGTTCTCCTTTAAGTACCAGAGGAGCTTCTCCTTCTTCGCTCAAAATACTGATACTTATTCTTGAAGGGGAAAAATTTGCTCCCGAGTACCCCAATGCGGCGACTATCCTCCCAAAGTTGGGATCCTCTCCATGTACGGCGGACTTAACGAGGTCAGATCCAGCTACCGCCTTGGCTGCCTTTCTTGCGTCCTCCTTGGTTTCGGCTCCGTCCACCTTGACCTCTATTAGATGGCTGGCTCCTTCCCCGTCCTTTGCAATCATCTTGGCGAGCTCTCTCGTTATGTAGTTTAGCGCCTCCTGAAAGTCTTCATTTGGTGAGCTTTTGGTTATTCTTTCATTTTCAGATATCCCATTTGCAAGTGTCATCACGGTATCGTTTGTGCTTTTGTCTCCGTCGATGGTTAGCATGTTAAAGCTCTGATCCGCTGCGTTCTGTAGTGCGTATCGGAGGCCCGCTGGTGTGATGTTCACATCTGTCACCAAAAAACATAGCATCGTTGCGTGAAGATCCGGATGAATCATTCCGGCTCCCTTAGCAGCTCCACCGATTGTTGCATTAAGACCGTTCTCCGTCTCGACTTTTATGGCCAGTTCCTTAACTCTGGTGTCAGTTGTCATTATTGCCTTGGCGGCCTCTGTCCCCGCCTCCCAGGAATTGGAAAGATTTTCCGCCGCTTTCTCTATGCCCTCCTTTACGTTCTCGATAGGTAGTTGGGATCCTATTAGACCGGTTGAAGCCACTCCTATGTCCTCCGGGTTCATGTCTAGGATTTCGGCTGTGTGCTCTGCCATCTCCCTTGCGTTTCGTATTCCTTCTCTGCCAGTAAAGGCATTTGCACAGCCGCTGTTAGCTACTATTCCTCCGAGCTCTTTGTCCTTTAGGTGCTTTTTTGAGATTTGTACGGGAGCTGCTTTTACGTTGTTGGAGGTAAATACTCCTGCCGCTGGGACGGGTCCTCTGTCGCTGGCTAAAAGTAATAGGTCTCGGTCGCTCTCCTTTATTCCTGAGCTGACTCCTGCAGCTCTGAACCCCGGGACTGCTGTCAAACCGCCTTTTATTTCAGT
>JBKHIS010000072.1:0-5169 GCA_046538535.1 Hadesarchaea archaeon
ACTTAAAATCGCTCTCTCATAAGAGCGCATTGCTGAAGAGTTTAAGACGTTTTAACCCATCTTTAACACCTTTCCTTTATTTGTCGGTTTCGTCCTATCTCCTCCGACTTTGTGGTAACAACGTGGAAACAAACACTTATATTGTGTGTGGTGGGTAGTGTTATCTGGGAATGTAATGTATTTGATGACCACCAAGGCGGAAACTAAGGACGGGGTGAGGGAGTACGCCAAGATCGTCGAATCCTATCGAGATGAAGACGGGAAAGTGAAAAAACGGGTTATCCAAAACCTGGGTCCAATCAAGTCCGAAGAAGACCGAGAGAGATTTGAACAGATCGTAGAAGAGTACGAGGAGGGGGAGAGTTTTGTGAGGTTGAATGATGTCAAGCTTGAAGGCTGTCGGGAGTTTGGGGTGACTTATGCTGTGGAGGGGTTATTGGATGAGTACGGGATTGGTGGTCTTGTCCGGGAGAGGGTGACGGATAACGGCGCCGAGTTCGATGTTTGGAAGGTTTTGAAAGCGATGATCGTCAAACAGGTTTTGGAACCTTCGAGTGAGCGCGAGACTTTCGAGTGGATTGAGGAGGATTATACGAGGGATCTGGACGTCGACCAGCACCATCTGTATCGGGCACTCGACCATCTGGTAGGAGGGAAGGAGGGGCTCGAGAGAGATCTTTTTGAAAGGTTGAAGGAGGAATCGTTGCTCGAAGACATGACTACATTTTACGACCTCACGTCATCCTATGTGGAGGGAACTGCCTGTGAAATAGCGCTTCACGGTTACTCCCGCGACCACAGGAGCGACCAGCCGCAGGTGGTTCTCGCACTCGTGATGATGGACGGTCTGCCCGTGATGCACGAGGTTCTTCCCGGAAATACTCTGGACAAAACGACCCTCGAGCAGCTCGTCAAGAGCCTCGAAAACCGGCTTCAAGCCGAGGGTACAGTGTTCGTGGCGGACAAGGGACTCATGACCGAGGATAACATGGAGGTTTGCGAGAAAGCCAAATACCCTTACATTCTAGGCGTCCCGCGGAGAAAAAACGAGAAGGCTGAAGAGTTGCTGAGAGAAGAAGTCCCTGGAACGGACTCTCAGAGGGCTTGCGAAATCCATCGGGAAGAGGTTGGCGACGCGATGCGTCGATACATCCTTTGCATGGACGAAAAAACGAGAGAAGAACGCCTGGAAACCTTGAAAGAGATCAGAGAGGAGAAGAAGGAAGAACTTCAAGAATTGAAAAACAGGTACGAAAAATCTCGAAGCGGAGAAGGTCGCGGTCGTCCGATGACCGAGAAAGGGGCCATGAAACGGGTGAAAAAGATTCTCGGCAAGAGCAAGCGACTGTTCGATGTCGATGTGGGTGAGACGATCGAGTGGAAATTGGATGAGGAAGCGTGGGATTACGAGCGGGCTATCGCGGGGAAGTTCTTGCTTGTCACGACAACGGACTTGCCTCCAAACAGGGCGATGGAAAAGTACAAGGAGCTAGGCACAGTGGAGAGAGCTTTTGACAAAATCAAAAATTCTTTAGACATCCGCCCAATCTACCACTACAAGCCCGGTCGTGTGAAAGCCCACATCTTCCTCTGCATTCTTGGACTCTTGGTTCACAAGATTATCGAGAAGCTGACGGGGGAAACTGTGGAAACTGTGCTCAAACGGTTGAAACGCATCCACCTGACCGAACTGGAAACTCCGGAGATTTCGAGGAAAAAACTGACCCAGCTAAACTCAAAACAGAAGCGAATCTTCGAAAAGCTTGAAATCGAAGCGCCGAAGGAGCTTAAGGTCCAAGAAGATTTGTGGTAACAAAATTTTCACAATATTAGCTCAACTAGCTTAAGAAATGCTTTTCACCGGAGAAGTGTTAAAGATGGGTTAAAAAAAAATAATATCTGATGCTCAATTTGGAAGAATTCATTGTTCCAATATCTTATGGACTTACTGCATTGCTAATGATTCCAATAGTAAATCTTAGTGGTAACTGATTGGTGGTATTTTTTACAAAACTTTCCTCGGAGTTTGAAGTATTTATTTTTTTAATCTAGATTTTCATAGCCTTTTTTGAGTCCGTAACTCAGGAATATGCATCCGATCAGTATGGGTAGTATCCCTATGCGTGGGCCGGGCGCTGTCGCTGCTGTTCTGTAGATTGGCGCTAAAACATTTGTGATGGAGAGTATTATGATTAGGGCTCCTGAGAATGTTCTTCCGCAGAATACTCTTGGTTTATTCTTTTCTTTTACTGGAATTAAAGTCAGGGTAGTGAATATGGCCGTTATGAGTAGGTATATCTGTCCGAATAGTAGTGAGTACCCGTAAACTGTTCCTTCTAGCTGTACTCCAGCCCAGGGAATTTGCCAGGTAGATTCTATATTGTACCATGGTAGAAAGGTGCCGAGTATAACTAGAAATGCGCCTAGAAGCGACCATGTTTCAGACTTGTTTTGAGAAAGTTTGTCTAACATCATACTCATGTTCTAATTTTTTGAGTAAAAATTTTATTCTCGACAGGTTAAACTCTTTAATAACGCAGATATTTTGGAGGAGTTAATGAGTGGATTCTAAAAAAGGAAGCGAAGGAGGCCTCCTTGCGAAGTTGAGAAGGGTCATTTTCGACAGGGGAAAAATGGAAAAAGAAGAGGTGGAGGCATCTATCGAGGACTTTTTCAGGAAGCAGGTCCGGAAGGACTCCACACTGAAAAATGCGTATCTGTTGGTCCATTCGGAAAAGCTGGATATTCACATCAATATTGCGGAAGGTTCTACGGGCGATATGTCGGCCGATCCCAGGCAACCTTACTATGTTGCTAGCGTGGGTAAGCTGTTCACTTCCACTCTAACCAGCGTTCTGTACGAAGAGGGAAGTTTATCTTTCGATGATAAGATCACCGAATTTTTAGATAGCGAACTGTTGGAAAATTTACATGTTTACAGGAATAAGGACTACACGAACGATATCGAAGTCAAGCACTTGTTGAACCACACATCGGGTTTATCCGACCATTTTTATCCGCTGCTGGAAGAGGTCCTCAAAGACCCTGACCTCGAAATAACGCCGCCGGAAGTTATCAAGTGGTCAAAGGACAACTTGAAACCTAAAAACCCGCCGGGAGACAAGTTTAACTATTCGGACACTAATTACCACCTTCTGGGTCTGGTGATAGAGAACATTACGGGGATGCCTTTTCACGAGGCGCTTAGAGAGTATATTTTTGAACCCCTTGAGATGGACCAATCCTTCATGCTTCACTATTCCGAGCCGATAGAGGAACGTCAGTACTCCATTGCAGACTTCTACATTCGCGATAACAAGCTGACCGACAATCGGGGTTATGCTGCCGTCGGCTATGCGGGCGGTGGGGTTGTAGCCCCTAGTGAGGATTTGCTGAGATTTATGAAATCACTGGTCAACAACGAAATTGTAAAGGAAGATACTTTGGAGAGAATGATGAGCGACCGGGCTAAGTATTCCATAGGGATAGACTACGGGTATGGAATAATGAAGTTCAAAAACACTCCGATACTGATACCTTACAACCTTTGGGGCAATGCCGGAGCCACGGGGGCTTTCATGTTTTATCAACCGGAGACAGAAGCTTATTTAATCGGAAGCTTCAACGATTTCGAATACGAAAAGAAAGGAGTTAGATTCATGTTCAAAATAATCAACAAGCTTTCGAAATGCAAAAACGAGACTTAGTGGAAATCAGGTTGAGTGCCATTGGTTCCACGGAATTAAATCCAAAAAATTGCCAGATCAAATCAGATTTAATTGTTTTTTGAATGTAGGTAGATTAATCCACCTAGAAATTTCCCTAAAACTAAACCAGTTATTGAACCTGTGGAAAACCCGCCAGTGTAAGACAGGTCGTAAACCCAGGCCGTTGACAGTCCCAGGCATACCCCGATTAGGGTCCCCCAACCGAGCCCAAAGACCACAACCCTCTCTTCTCTATCTCCTAACCAACCTCTTTCCAGAGCCAAACCAGTGATAGAGCCGATTATGATTCCGCCGGTGATGCCGTTGGTGAGACCGATAGTAACTTCTATGCTGGTGATTAGGGCTGCCAGCAGGCCGAACCCACCACCGAAGATCATTCCAAGGGTAACCCAATTGTTCCTGAACCTCTTTCTTCATTCTCCATGACAGATCTACCTCAAGTCAGTGAAAAATTCAGTTTCATCTAATCCCTCATGAATAGCTTCGGGAACTCACACAAAAATATTCTGTCTAGAAGACGAAAATAAGTCGTAGTAAATCCAGAAATTCCGTGTTTGTTCTTTTGTGAAGCTCTTTCAATCTCTCCGTGAAAAAATATTTTGTTTCTCTGCAATTTTCTTCTAAAATAGGAACCAACCGGCTAAGAGCCCGAATAAGATGCTGTAAATTATCATTTCAAAATATAGTTTCCAAAAGGACTCTATTTCTAGATACCGTTTTTTCATGTAAACGAACCCTTCGATGTTGCCCGGGAATGGGACCGCACTGGCGAAATCCGTAAACACGAACATCAATCCCGCAAGGAAAGCGAATCTCAGAAGGAAGGAAATATCGCCCAATATACCCAGAAGAGGGTAGAGAACGACCGACATCAATAGTCCCCGGACGAGTTGCGCGGGAATGAAGTACATTTCTACCTGTTCACTTTCCTTTTCGTCGGACATATCTCTCAAATAATCAAGCATTCGGTCCCTTTCTTCATACAAATCCTCGCTAATTTTTAGGCTGATCATCCCGGCGAAAGTATACACACCCGTATGTATCACCACAAACCAAAAACTGAACAGCAAATAATCCAACAAGTCCATTTTATATCCCTTAACAGCTGACGGCTCAGCTCATTATTTTCCTGACATTTTTGTTTGTCAGTTTCATAGAGGCGTTATTTTATCACCACTACTTAAATTTTGATGAAATTTTTACAGACGATAAAAAATCTTTAATAAATTTACTCTCTCTTTAATAAATTTACTCTCTTTTTATAGAAATAGAGGAAGCAGAGAACGGAAACTGAAAACACTTTAGTGTCTAAAACTCAAGATTATATTGGAGATGGGTCAAATTATGGGGAAAAGTGAAGATAGATTAGACAATGAGGAGTATACTGAAAAAATATATTCTAAATGGATGACGTTGACTCTGGGGTCAGTAACTGCTGTAT
>JBKHIS010000073.1:0-5143 GCA_046538535.1 Hadesarchaea archaeon
CGTAATAGAAGAACGGAACCTCCGCAAGAGCTTGAAATGCGTAAAATACACCAATGCCAACGAGACCGAATTCGAAGTGTCTCTCCAGATAAGCCGGTACGAAGATATCCGCGGAGGATACACCCACCCACAAAAGGAATATAAAAATAAGAAATATCCAGAGCTTTTTGTTATTCAAAGCCCTCTTTATCTCCCTGCTCTTGAAGACGTTCATCGTCCTGAGAGTTTTCCTTTTCGGTTCCTCCAAGGGAAACGCGATCAAAGCCGCAACCAGGAAAAATGCGGAGGAAAGGGGAAACAGATACTCCAGACTGGTCCTCAAAAAGAAATAACCTCCCAGAACCGTGGCAACGGCCCATCCAACCGAGGACCACAGCCTAACCTGTCCGTAATTCTCCCCCGTTCCCTCCACAAATGAGAGCGACAACGAGTTCATGATCGGCTCACCTCCCGTCCGAAATATGGAAAAAAAGCCGAACAAAACGAGCAAGGCGATGTAATTACTTAAAAAGAAGCTTCTGGCAGCAAAAAATACGAAAAGAAACAGTCCCGATCCCAATAGCATTATTTGAAAGTTCCTCCTCAGGGAACCAGTATAGTCACTTATCAGACTCCAGACGGGCTGTGACAAAATTAAGATATATCCCGGTATGGACATCAAAATTCCGTACTGCCCTCCCGACAGTGGGGAAGCCTCAAAGAACAGCCTGGCAAAGGGGATGTAAATTCCAAATCCCATATACGCGGTCAAAAGCAAAATCTTCAGATTTCTTATCGAGTTCATGGGAATTCATCAAGGGTTTCAATTCAACTTAATCGACCGGGTCCGTAAATAATAAATTCATTTCCAAAAACGCATAATAACTTTTTCACTTACTCCGATCGACAAGAGACATCTAGGTACCTAAAGATTCAACTGCCTCCGGCTATAGGATCGATTGAAAACAAAATTTTGGAAATTGTTCCAAATTCACGGGATTTATCTGAATTCTCGACTGGCATTATGACTCAAGACCGATTGAAGAGGTCCGCAACTGGGACGCTCAGAAGAAGACCGAAGAACGGCCCAGGTTTGTATTTAACTCACTCTGACTACCTTCTCCGTTATCTCGAACGTTATAAAATCTCCAATTCCATTGACTTCCAACCACACGATCTGATCGTCAGAGCCCACCTCTACTTCCTCCACGTCAAATTCCTCGGCGATATCCTCGCGTACACCAACCAGATAATCATCCTCCCAGACACCAGCATATTTCGTTTCGATTTCGATCCTGAAATTCTCGCTTACGTGCCAGAAGTTCTCAACCCTGTCCTCGTAAGTTACATCGATTGACTCGTCGCGAGAGGAGGAGATAGATCTGTTTCTTCCGCTTATTCTAGGATACCCTATACTTATCCTGTTCTCTCCGCCATTGAGTTCGAAGACATCACTACTTTCCAGGATGAGTCCTCTGCCGTCCTGAATCAAAATCAGGTGGCCTCCTTCGTAAACGTGCCTCTGATCGACATACTGCATGTTGGAAGCGATAAATTCCACACTACCGGGACGGGACTGGAGCTCGAGCTTCTCCCTTGCGAAGCGTGCAACGACCTCCTTATCGCCATCCATCGAGATGTTCTCCTCGGTGTTTCCTGATTCCAGATCCCCGGTCCACTTATGGAAGACCCAACCCCCATCCGCTTCTGCAAACAAACCGACCTCGGTCCCATCCTCAATGCCGGTGAGGGTGTTTTCGTCGGTGACCGCGACGTTTTCATCCTCCAAAGAGACGGTAACCTCACCTTCGCCGACTGTCTCAACTGTCAAGTCATGCAGTTCCACGAAATTCGCCCTAATGCTCTTGTTGCTGTCCATTGTGAGGGTAATCTCTTTATCTTCGGATGTAACGTCGCCCGTCCAGTTTTCAAATCCCCACCCCTCATCGGAAATTGCCTCAATCGTTACTTCCTCCCCCTCCCTATAGGTATGGGTTCCCATAAGGGGATCGGTATATCCCCCGCTACTTGCGCTTATATTGAGGTCATAGTAAGTCACTTCTTCTTCGAACTCCGCGGAAATCGAATAATCGTTCTCCATCGTAATCGTCGTATCGGCCGAATTCGTATCATCAATTGTTTCCACATCACCGGTCCACTCGACAAACTCATAACCATCCTCAGCAACAGCCATCAAATCAACTTCAGTACCTTCTTCATAACTATCCGTGCCCTCACCAGGATCAGTAACTTCTCCCCCCTCGGTAGAGTCAACAGTTAATTCAAACTCTCTCTCTGGATCTTCACCATCAGCAACATCATCCAAAATTACATCATCCACCACGGTTCCCTGTTCGTCCCTGACTAGAACTCCTATTTTGTATAGGGTTCCTTTTCCATCACCTGGACTTACTGATATTTCTTGACCCGTTCTATCTTCTTCAATTTGTGTAGTAGATGCTCCATCCCCCTCTCGGTTTAATACCATTAATTCTACTTCGGAAAAGCTTCCAGTGCCTGATATCTCATAGTCATATACATACTCTACTTCATTTCCTGTTACGTCAGTTTGATCAGATATATCATAACTATCAAGGAACGCGCTGTCTTCTATTGAAAGATCGTCGTTATTGGTGGGATTGTTGGTATCAGCGTCAGTTAACATAGTGCGTTCTTCAATTACGTCTCCATCTTGGATTGCCTCGACAGTTATTTCGAATTCTTCTCCTTCCCCGGCTCCTGGTTCTAATAATACTCCACCACGCCCCTGTTCGAGAGTTACGCTATCGCTATTATTTGCCCCTGGTTCCGTGCTATCAGCAGTAATCGAGACTTCATCGACCTGAAAATTTACGTCGTATGAAACATAAAAAGATGGATCATTCGCCCTAATGTCGGTTAGATCGTCTACCCGCATCAAAATCTCTTCTTCAGGTTCTACTCTTTGTTCGTATTCTATCCAGTGAATTTCAGCATAATCAGGCTGATTGCCGTGAGATCTTGCATCTGCAAAAAGTTCAATATCTACTGTTTCATCTCCACTAACATCTATGTCATCTTGCCAAGACCCCTCTTCTATTTCGTCAGTGTCTGAAAATACTTCTTCTCCATTTACCTCAATCCACACTCTTGGACTCTGGGATTGCCCCGGAGCATTATCTTCTAATTCATATGAAGTCTCTAGAGACATAGTGTCCATTCCTTCCACATTGACGTCTTGGATAAGGTAACTTTTTTCTCCGTCTCCGTCAGACACTACTCCCGTATCGTCTCGGACATTCTCTGTTTCTACGTTTTGTTGCAACTGTACCGGATTCTCAAGCGTTACAATGCTGTTTCCTTCGAGAGTTTGGGTTGCTGTAGAAGTACCATGGTTGGAATTAACGCTATATTCCACCCCCGGGGTTATCTGCAGCGTCCCGGCCGTGGTGCTCACGGGAGCAAATCGGATCGACCCCGTACCGAGCGGTACGCTGAAGGTTTTGGCGTCACCTATTTGGCTCATCCCGCTGATCTCGTCCATCATCTTCCTCAGCTGCCCCTCCATCGCTTCGCTTCGTTCTACCTCCCTGTCCCTGACGGAGCTCTCCACGTATTGTGTGTAAATGAGAGGAAACACGGCCATGAATATGCCTAGGACCAATACCGCTCCCAGCACGGTGGATACGCCCTCTTCATTCTTCAGAACTTTTGCATCGACCACTTGATCCCATTCCTCCTTTTATCGGATTTCATAATTAATTCTCCAGCAATTAGTTAGTTTTTCCCACATTGTCCCAGTAGGAGTAATGTCAGGCTTTTCTTATAAGAGGGATGAAAAGAACGGGTGAGTAAATGGGAAAAAGCCGCCATAATCATTCTCACTCCAGGAAGAGGCGGCCGTCACTGTTCCATTCGGCAAAACTCCCTGGAGAGCAGGGGCATGGAGAGAGGCAGACAAAGTTAGACGCGGGGATATGTAATTATCATCCCTTATGAGGGATTTCTCTGGAAATCCGATCTCTAAATAGCCTCTTATTTGGATTAAGCGAGAGGAAAGCTTACACTTTGTATCGTATTTTTGTCACTCCTCTGGACTTCGAGCTCTAAGAAGCGGGTGCCAATCTCGGCAGGCTCAATTAACGGTCCGGACTGGAGGTAAAGGCATTCGGTCAAAAAATAGTGCGAGTTCGTGGCATCGGTGTGTTAGGTGATTTTTTTCACGCACTAAAACCAAGATTGCAAAGAATTACGCTCTACATGTTTTAATTAATCTTCAGGCCATGCCTTTTCCATTCCATTCAAAATCTTAGAAATAACGCCTGATCCTCCAAAAATAGAAACCAAATCAATTTTTTCATTCTGTATTCTGACAGCTAAGAGAACAGTTCTAATAGCTATATTAAAGCTAGTAGTGTTTCTCTCTACCCATCGAGAAATAGTATCAAAATCATCTATTTCTTCTTTAGCTATTCCTCTGAATGTATTAAGAATATCTTCTCGAATAATACTAAACTTGTGTCCATGAAAGAAAAGAAAGAAAATAGAGGAAAGCAATGCTGTCCTTTTATTTCCATCTACAAATGGATGAAAATTTATTAATCCTTGAATAAGTGCTGCAGTTTTATCATATATTCCTTCAAATTGTGTTTCTCCGTAAAAATCACTCACAGCACGATCCATACAGGCCCCTATCAAACCTTTGTTAGAATAACCTTCTTCAACGTTAGGATCATTTTCTAAAACTCTTTCATGCAAAAAACTATAGATTCTTCGGTAAGTGGGCGGATATACCACATACCCTAACAATGGTAAGAAAGAAAATTTAACGTTTTGCAAGTTCATCAAAAGTTTTCTTGTTCTTTTTTATGACTCTATCAACTACCTCTGCTGTTTTTTCCTTCTTTTTCTTCTCGTCAGATTCTTTTCCTAACAAGCACAAGCCAAGAACTTTTTTTATCATATTTTTACCTCCGGCCGCATCCCGCCGGCTTCGCCTTCAACTCAAAAAATGCCTTTAAAGACTTTAAAGAGTTTACGGTATGCCGTAAATTATTAAAATATCACATAATTCATTTTATTGTCAATGGATCCCGAGATTGAGGCCTCTATTCGGCCCAATAATCCGGTTTCACTTATAAATAAAGATCCTTCAGGCCCGAAGTTTCGCCCGGTCCAACTTTTT
>JBKHIS010000074.1:0-5139 GCA_046538535.1 Hadesarchaea archaeon
ACTGATGTTGCCCTCCCTCCTCTCGCCACGCACCCTCTCCACAAAATCCATCGGAGCCTCCACCGGACCCAGAAGTTTTCCGTTGAGATAAACGGGTGCCTTCCCCTCCCAATCCACTCCCTTCTTCAGCTTCTCCACTCCAAGTTCCCGAAGCGACCTTTCGACGACCTGTTCTTCCGCGCCAGTGGAAACCAGTGCGGACAGTGCAAAGTTCTTAACCAGCCCACAGTTCGGGCCCTCAGGTGTCTCAGCGGGACATATCCTGCCCCAATGTGTGGGGTGCAGATCCCGAGCTTCGAAGTGAGGCCTGGACCTGTTCAGTGGAGAAACGACGCGCCTGAGATGCGAAAGAGTACCCATGTAATTAGTTCGTTCGAGAAGCTGACTTACTCCAGTTCTTCCTCCGGGCCAGTTACCAGTGGCCAAAGCATGCCTTATCCTTTCCGTAAGCACGTCGGCCCTAGCGGCGGTCTTAACATTTGGTTCCCGGCCCCTTGATTCAGCCCTCTCAAGCTGATACTTGATATCTCTGGCTAGCTTGATAAAGGCGAGCCTGAACACGTTCTCTATCAAATCCCCGGCAAGCTTCAGCCTCTTGTTAGCGTAATGATCCTTATCGTCTACGCCCCTCCTATCCAATGCCAGTTCAATGGTTCTTTCCGCCATCCTCCCTAAATAGTAAGCCTTGCTAACCCAATCCTCTTTTTCGGATCCTATGTGGGGAAGAAGATACCTGTCCAACACGGACTCGGCCCTCTCAATCCTATAATCCTGGGTTTGGCCCTTCGCCACTCTCTTACCGATGAAATCGAGAGCGTCCTCCTGGGTTTCCACGCCCGTTTCCTCCTGTAAGTTCTCGATGAACTCCTTGGCAATTGCCGAATCCTCGGAGACAGCATTGACAATTTCCTTGTCGCTTTCAAGACCAAGGGCCTTCATCATTACTACGAAAGGTATATTACCGGGAACTGAAGGAAGTGAGACATGAATGAGCGCATCCTCCTTTCTTTCAACCACCGCCAGAGCTCTGAACCCTCCACGAGAAGAGAAAACCTTCGCCACCTGAGTAGAACCTCTTCCCCCTCTTTCCACCAAAATCCTATTCGACGCAAGATCTTCCTGAGTCACCAGAACTCTCTCTGTACCGTTGATAATGAAGTAACCTCCTGGATCCAATGGGTCCTCACCTGCCTCAATTAGCTCCTCCCGGGTCCTGTCGCCGAGATTACAGATCTTGGATTTAACCATTACCGGGAGATCCCCAATATAGACCTCCTGAGGCTCCCTTTCCTGCTCATCAAGCACGGGAATCATTTCAAGGTAGAGAGGAGCAGAGTAATTCAAATTCCTTAAACGGGATTCGTTGGGAAAAATCTTCGGATGAGAACCATCGGCTTCCCTGACAGAGGGCCCGCCAACTCTGATATCGCCGAGTTTCACGTCGAATTCCTCGATATCAAGCTCAATCCACCCCTCTTTGGGATGGTCCCCGTAATTTTCTATGACCTTCTGCAGACCATTCTCTATGAATTTATTGTAAGAGTCAAGATGCTGCCTGACAAGACCTTTTTCCTCAAAGAACTTTTCCAAAGGAATCCATCTATCCATAATTTATAACCTCAAATCACAAGCCTATATGCAATGCTTCTTCCTGCAGTGGAACTATCCCTCTCAATCCTAACAATGTCGCCCGATTCGGCCCCGATCTCCTGCGCGACCGGATCCTTCGACTTGAGCTTGGGAAGTTGATATGGCTCAATATCATATTCTTCGAGAACCTCCTCTGCCTCCTCATCCGACAAAATCTCGTGTTTTGGAACCAACTCGTGTTCAATCACGTCAAATCCTTCTTCGCTCGACATTTTAATACCTTACCTCTCGTTAGCGGGCCCGGTGGGATTTGAACCCACGACAGCCGGCTTAAAAGGCCGGTGCGCTAGCCAGACTGCGCCACGGGCCCCTGTTAGCATGCACAAAACCGGTTTATTTAATATTTTCGCTTTTTGAAATTCTACCTTATTCCCTTTAAAGCTTTCCATGATTATTCACTTCGAAAACCACAATGGACTTCAACCCATGTGTTCCTTCCTATATTATAAAACTAACACACATCAGCAAACGAATCAGATATACACACTTTTAAATAAAAAGAATTTAAAGAAAACTTGTAACAAATTGGAGTGTGACAATATGGAAGATGAAGAACTGGAGAAATTAAAGAAAATGCTCGACGTCGAAATAGACCGAGTCGAAGAGGACGGAGACAGGATAACCGTATACGTGCCCGAAGGTCAGGCCGCAAAGGCAATTGGGTCCGGCGGAGCCGTCGTACGTTCTGTCGAGCTTGCTCTAGATAAAGAATTGGAAATAGAAGAGACCGCGTAACTTTGCAGCCCCCAACCTTTCGACCCAATTAAAGTAATAGCGAGGTTGGAAACAAGCGAATAATTTTAAAATGGTTTTGCAGAGGGCTCAATCCCCCGCCCCTTAAAACACCAGTTGAACAATATTTAACTGCTTCAGATTGACAAGGAGAGTTCAAGGATTACCCAAATTTTTCATGATTTTTAAAAACTTCCCGAACCCCCAGATAAAGTTAAATGAAAACAGACATAACTTTAGGTAGTGAGTAATATGGTAGAAGCCTATATTTTGCTGACTTCCGCAATTGGAAAGGTAAGAGGCGTATACGAAAAGCTTGGAAATCTAGAAAGCGTAAAGGACGCCAGAATCGTCACAGGCCCATTTGATCTAATCGTGTTAGCCGAAGCCGAAAATTTATCAACCCTTACGAGTACCGTAGTGGAAGAAATCAGAGAGATAGACGGAGTAGTGGACACCAATACCGCAATTGTAGTTGAATAGAAGCAGGGAAAAAGCCTAATTGGGACTGAAACTCTTATTCGAATTTTTATTTAGTTTAAAAATTTATTATGGTAGCCCCGGGCGGATTCGAACCGCCGTCGGCAGGACCAGAACCTGCTATGCTTGACCACTACACCACGGGGCTCCTATCAAACTCCATATCTTATTTGTAAACCTCCAAAAAAAATAATCCCTTGAAAAAACGGCTAGTTCTACATACCTTAGAAAAGATTTCCTCAGACCATGCAGAGTCAAAAATTTAGGAGAAAGTGGTAGCCCCGGGCGGATTCGAACCGCCGTCGCGGGGACCAAAACCCCGTATGCTTGACCACTACACCACGGGGCTACCAAATAACTATTAATACCTTTCAAGCTTTAATTGACTAAACCTGTATTTATCTTACCTGGAAATCCCAATAACCCTACTCCCTAGAGATTAAACCAAAAAGGACTAAAAGGGGATTGTAGAAAATCTGAGATCATCAAAAATAGAAAGAAATTAGAAAAAATAACAAGAACCGTCTAAGCCCCCATAAACTGGATAGCAAGAGCTAGAGATGCAAACTTGCATCTACAAATCTAGTGAGAACGGCTATCTCTCATTTTCTCTTCTCTTGAAGATTTCAACTATCGGTTTGAGAGCTTTTCTGACTACCTTTCTGAGGTTCTCGGATTTGCTAATCAAGTTGGCCACCGGAGGCGAAAGAGTGTAATAAGCGGAGACCAGCTTCTTTCCCCATTCCCTGTGTACCAAATAGGAATCTCTGAACCGTCTCAATACGTTTATGTCCTTGGAAAACGGAGTTCCGTATGCGGCTGTTGCTATAAAGCAACCCTGTCTTTTCCTATCCGTATCATGGTAGAAAACACCGCCACATTCCGGACATTCGTATTTGAGATGCATGTGACTCTCCGTATCCTTCATGAAAATGTACTTTCTTTCCTCCACTTCCCGAAACTCGGTATCTGTTATGTCCATAAGAACATAATCATCGGGACAAAGTATACTCGGGACACCGATAATCTCGCTGACGGAGAATTCTTCATCTTCTTCTCCTTCTTCGACCTCCTCTAACTCTTCGGCTTCCTCGGGCAACCCTTGCTCCTCTTCATCAGATCGCTCCAAATCCTCACTTTCCTCTTTATCTTCTGGCAAGCTTTCACCACGTAAAAACACCACTGCCTAAAATAAAAGGTTAATCCTACAGAAATAAACGGAAATAATATCTTCAAACGGATCCGTGACCTATTGCCAAGCCGAATCTGAAAGGATAAAAACTAATCATTATCTACAGTTATTCGATTGGGAAATAATCCATCGAATTACGTGTAAGAACCTTTAACGCCGCGGGATGGACCGACTTAATCGTCCACACATCGCTCCCTTAACGTCATCAACTATATGGGGGGTAATGAGAGAGCGGGCCCGGTGGGATTTGAACCCACAACCAATCGGTTAAGAGCCGATCGCTCTGCCAGATTGAGCCACGGGCCCTCATGTTACCTTCTTCATGTTCACTAACTTAAATTCTTAATCTCCGGCGAACAATTTAATGTAGAGTGTGAATATGCTGGTATTCGTTGGACTTGGACTGGGTGAAGGAGGAATATCCCTCGAGGGAGTCGAAGAAACAAGATCCGCAGATAGGGCATTTGCCGAATTGTATACAAATATCCATCCTGATTTTAAAACTGAAAACTTGGAGGAAAAAATTGGGAAGGAGATAGAGATACTGAACAGGGAAGATATAGAGGAGGATCCAGGAGAGATACTCGAAGCATCGAGAAAGGGAAAGGCCGTATTAATGGTCCAGGGGGATCCAATGGTGGCAACCACACACATGGATTTACGGCTGAGGGCAAAGGAGGAGGGTATTAAAACCAAGATAGTGCACGGGGCATCGATAGAAACGGCAGCGCCAGGTCTGAGCGGACTTCAGAGCTACAAATTCGGAAAAACGGCCACTATCCCGTTCAAAGAAAAACCCTCTGAGACCCCTTACAAAGTACTGGAAATGAACAGAAAACACGGAGCCCATACGCTGTTTCTGCTCGACATCGAAAGAGATAAAGGAAGATTTCTTAAAGCCAACGAAGCACTCGATCAACTCCTCGATCTAGAGAAGAAGCTCAACAAAAACCTGATATCGGAGAACTCTCTGGCCCTCGTCATCGCCAGGGCGGGGAGCTCGGATCCGCTCGTCAGAGGAGACAGAATCAAAAGGTTAATGGATATGGATTTCGGTAGCCCGCCTCACATGATCATATTACCGG
>JBKHIS010000075.1:0-5101 GCA_046538535.1 Hadesarchaea archaeon
CAAGCTTTTCACCCTCGATAGCTGGAGTTCCATTCACTTCTTTAAAGTAAGCCCTCATTACACTCTCTTCATCAATGTCCCCCTCCAACTCCTCCACTACCATTCCATCCCGCATGACAAGAACTCTGTCAGGAAGATTAACTACTTCAGGAAGCTCGGAAAGAAATGTTACAACAGCTATTCCTTGATTTGCAAGATCTCTTAAAATGTGATAGATATCTTTCTTGGCCCCAACATCCAATCCAATAGCAGGCCTGTTTGCCAAAATAACCTTGGGTTCAGTTGAGAGCCACTTCCCAAATACAACCTTTTGTCTGTTTCCTCCACTAAGCTTATTCACCAGAGCCCTAATTGAAGGCGTCTTAATATCAAACTTATCTATATTTCCTGAAACCAATTCATCAAGACCCGACTCATCAAGTATGCCCAGTTTATTGCTATATTTCCTAAAAGATGGAATAATCATGTTTTCCTTTACGGAGAGATTACTCCACAACTCCTCCCTATCCTTATCATCCGAAATGTAGATTATACCGTTCTCCATGGACTCTTTAGGACCTTCGATATCTAGTTCCTCCCCTTTAAGGTATAATTTACCACTATCACAACATTTCACCCCGTAGATCATCTGAAGAACTTCACTCATACCTTGCCCCTTAAGGCCTGACAGCGCCAAAATTTCCCCCTCCCTTACTTCAAAACTCACATCCACGTTATCATTTTGGAGATCCCTAACTTCAAAAATCACATTATCCTTTATATCTGAAGATTTATCGGGGAATGGTGCCCTTGCACTTTCCTCACCCACCATCATTTTAACGAGCTGTTCTCTATTCAAATCCTTCCCAGAGACCTTTCCAACTTTTTTACCATCCTTCAGAACCACGGCTTCATCGCTCATCTCCAGCACCTCTTCCATCCGATGAGATATGAAAAGAACCGTCTTCCCCTCCTGCTTGAGCTCTTTCATGTGTTCGAAAACTACATCTGTCTCATCTTCAGACAATGGAGCGGTTATCTCGTCCAAAATCAAAACATCCGGATCATAATATAGCGCCTTAGCTAGCTCCACCATCCGCTCTTCGTCAGGAGTCAACGTGCTTGCCTTCCGAGTCACATCAATCTCCAAGCCAAACTCATCAAAAATTTCCTCGACCTTCTCCCTAATTTTGGATTCAGTGATCGTTCCGCTTGAATAAAATCGGTCTTCAACTTCAAGAAACAAATTTTCCGCTATGCTCAAATCAGGGACGAGAGTCGACTCCTGATGAACGCAGGCAATATTATGCTCCAATAACGCTTCAAGTGCGTTATCATAATCAACCTCTTCCCCATCTATGAATATTTGACCCTCATCCGCCTCGTAGACACCCATAATGATCCTAATCAAAGTAGACTTTCCAGCCCCATTCTCACCCACCAAAGAATATATCGTCCCGCTTTCCAGGGTTATGCTGACATCCTCCAAGGCCTTAACACCTGGAAATTCCTTCGTGATCGACTCAGTTGACAGCATTGCGGACATTGATATTTGCCTGCCCTTTTTTAGATTTTCTTCTTTGCTACCGAAAAAGAATGTAGTTCTATTTTAAATGACTTACCCCTAAGACGTGATCAGTTCTACAATCCGATAATAAAAACCATCAATGGGAAAGGCCAAAGAAGGAATCTAACCAATACTCAAGAAACCAAATTAACAAGTTCGAAAATAGAGAAAAATCCAATTGAGAAAGTCCACCATGATCTTATTCCTCCAGGTAAAAGCCCAAATATGCAAACTTAGTTAATAAAAATAGAAAAAAATAGAAAAATAGGATTTTCCTTTCTATCTTAAGTTCTCTTTTCTATAATCCTGCCCTTTTCTTTTCTTACTTCTTCTAGAAGTTTTCTATACTCCTCGTAGTGAACTGTACATCCTACGTTCTCCTGTCTAATAAGCAGTTCAACGCAGCCATCACAAGTAGTACACCAGTTTATATCCTCCTGATCTCCATATAGAAGCTTCTTCGGAAATTTAGGATCCGCTAGTGACTGGCGACCAATTGCCACCATATCAGTTACTCCATCCTCTATACATTTATTTCCCCAGTAAGGAATAGAAGCTTCCTCCTTCTTTACTGCCTGTAACCTGTTATCTCCATTTCTAAATGCAGAATAACCGGATCCAATCACTACCATATCAGAGCCTACAACTTCAGATATCCTCTGTTGGAACGTTTGATGTAGATAGACGTCTCTCGGAATCCGAGCGTCCGGTTGTGTAAGAGCTAGTGTTATCGATGGACACCCTGCGGATTGTATAACGAAATCGGCGCCTCTCTTTTCCAAACCCTTTATCAAATCCAATGGTTCTTCAAGATCCATGATAGCAGAGTCAGGACCAGCAGTCCCCTGTCCACCAGGGAAACCTTCCCACAAAGAGACTTTTGATCCAAATAAAAAGTCGGAGTCTCCGACTTCATCTACCATTCTTTCAAATGTTTCAAATGCAAATTTACTCCTATTCTCCCAGGATCCACCGAATTCCCAATCCCTGTCATTATATGGTCTTAGAATCTGAGATCCCAGATAGCCATGACACAGCTTAAAATCCACTCCGTCTGCTCCGCATTCATACGCTATTCTCGCTGCTCTTACGAACTTGTCCTGGATATCCCTTACGTCCTCTTCCGTAAGAAGCTCACCGCCAAAACCAGGAAGCTCCTTAACCGTAACTCTCTTGGAGAAATCAGGAGTACTCAGCTCTCCCGAATGTGTCAGTTGGAAAATGAAGAGTGGATCCTCGTTCACTTCTCTCATTTCCTCAACCAAATTCTTAAGAGCCTCCCTGTTACGGGGCATAATGCTTTCCTGATATTTCCTACCGCGGCTCTCATAAGTAATTGTAAGAGCCCCGGAAGAAATCATTCCGGCATCTCCTTCAAAAAGCTCTTTATATCGGCGTATCGTCTTTGAAGAGGGATTACCCTCCTCATCGGAATCGTTACCTTCCATCGCGTTTAGAAAAATCCTATTTTTTGCTTCTTTATTACCTATTTTTATAGGCTTGCTCAATTGATCGGTTCGAAACTTTACCATCATATTAATTCCCTACTGTCAGCGAGAATAAATCATTTTTGGGATTTTTGACACCCACCAATCGGTTTAATTAACCAAAACAAATCCTATTGTTTCACAGAAATTCACATTTCCGAAGGATCCAGAGCAATCACCACACATTAGTAATATATAGAATCAAGAAGATTTTTTATTCAAAGCTAAAGAGGCAAAATTTTGACAAATGCCAACTTGAAACAAAAAATTAGTGATATCGTTGGTTCTAATTACTCCAGTGCCGATGACATCGTATCTTGGGCATATGCACACGACTCCTCGCTTGAAGACGACTTAAATCCGGTACCCCCAGATATGGTTGTCAGACCTAAGACCACTAAGGAAGTTCAAGAAATACTAAAATTGGCCAACGACTCCAAAAAGCCGGTCTATGTAAAAGGAGGTGGCACGGCGGGTTCATGGCCAAGAGGTGAAAAAATAGATGAATCAATTCTCTTGGACATGACCAGAATGAACGACGTCGTGGAAATAAGTGAGAAGGATCTTACGGTGACCGCTCAGTCAGGAACCACATGGGGAAAGCTAAACGCCGAAGTCGAAGAAGAAGGCTGGAGACTTGGATACAAGGGAACTTTCTCGGGCTATGGAGCTACGATTGGAGGCGCAATAGCCTTCCAATCAAACGGATATGCAAGCGCTGGATACGGAGTAGCCGCTGACGAAATTACAAATCTAAAAGTAGTTCTCCCGAATGGCGAAATACTTAAAACTGGAACCGCAGTAGCGCCCACAGCAAATAACTACTACCGATACGCAATCGGACCGGATATGGCCGGTCCATTCATAGGTTCCTTGGGGGCTTTCGGAGCAATTACCGAAGTCTCAACGAAGATTTACCCACGAGCCGAAAGCACTGACTATGGAGCATACGGATTCAAGGACTACGAAACCGCCCAGAAATGCTACTATGAATGGCTCAAGAGTAGACAGCTGGAGGACGTCGCCTGGTACTTCGAGGATGGAATAGAGACCATGACTCCCGAGCTAGCGGAGGAAGGATACGTATCGCTACTTACTTACGTCGTTGAAGACATTTCGGAAGACCTCGTAAAAGCCAGGAAAAACGTGCTCGATGAAAAGGCTGAAGAAATAGGCGGTGACAGCCTTGACAAAGAATACGCCAGAGCAGGATGGGAGTACAAATTTGAACTCCTACCACGCTGGGCAGGGAAGATAGGAATGTTCCAGTGGTGCTGTCATCTCGCGCCAGCGGGCGATTGCATAACGGACTTGAGGAACATAATGTCCTATACAAATAAGAGAGAGGAAGAAATGGAGGAAAAGGACGTCCATACTGCAACCGTAAGCATTGCAGAAGACAATGCCGGCCATGTATCTACTTCAGTCTACTTCAACGAAAGCAGAAAGGATTCCATTGAACTTGCCGAAGAGATAACTTATGACCTTATCGAAATGGCTGCCGAAGTAGGTGCCGTGAACTATAAACCCGGAAAGCTCTGGTACCCGCACACCATCGAGAAAAACCCAGTTTACAGAGAAATGCTTATTAATTTCAAGAAAGCGGTGGATCCAAACAACATAATGAACCCCGGAGCCTTGACAATTCCGGCCGATTGGGAGGAATAAAAATGACAAGAGAGAGACTAGAAGAAGTAAAGGACCAAATTTACAAATGCTGTAGATGTGGATACTGCAGAGATATGGTCAGAGCAAGGGACAACACCAAAATGGAGTGTCCGAACCGAGAACTTACGGGAGGTTTCGACTCTTACTGTGCAGTTGGAAGAAACTGGGTCGCCAGACAGGTTTTGGAAAACCGAGTGGATCCTACCGAATTTACCGATGAATTTATAGATCACCTTTTTTCGGATCTTCTATGCGGTAACTGCACCCTACATTGCGGAGTCATAAAGCCCGATGCTTGGGAGATATTTCCAGACACCACATACGAGGATAATGCGATAGACATAAACGAAATAACGAGAGCTCTGAGGGGTCTAGTTATTCAAGAGGGAAACCCCCCTGC
>JBKHIS010000076.1:0-5006 GCA_046538535.1 Hadesarchaea archaeon
TGGAATATTCTGGATCCATAGTCTTCGGCAACGTCTCTGAGGTCCTTCATTGTGCTTACTTTCTGGATGGGCAAACTGGGGATATTCTCTGCTTCTACAATATCGTAGGTTTTGAGTATTCTTTCTGCTCTTGGGAAGTCCCTAAGCTTTTTGTTTTCCGACTTGTACCTCTTTCCAGTGAAAACTGCTCCGAGAGGTACCCAAGCAAGAAGAGCTAAACCCGAGCCCATTTGGAGGTAACCTACCGTATCACTATTTCCTGTTTTTTCAGTTCTCATTTCAGTTTTCGCATTGCTGATGTCTATGTTAGAGATAGACACGCTTGCTGTTCCGTTCGAGGTTTCAGTTCCATACATTCTATCGCGAACGATGGAGAGTGTAACTGTCTTTTCGACGGGTCCGCTGTCTATAACTCCATGCTCTGCTGTGTTTTCTACTGCGTTTATAGTGACGGTTGTTGTAACTTCGTGGCTAAATCCTTCGTATTCGATGTTTTCCTGAATCCGCTCTATATGTCCAAGTATTTCTTGGAAATCGTAGGACAAACCGAGGTTCAAAGTCGCGGAATTGTTATCTATTTTGATTGATTTTTCATTTACCGATACAATGTCGTCTACATTCTTGCCCCAACCACTGGTTCCAAGAGTTTTCAGTTGACTATCGGTAGAGTAAACCATCGACACATCACCGGATTCACTGCTGGAAAAATAGTACTTGAGATCAACCTCTGCTTTCCTTGCAATGCTCAAGTATATCGTTTCGTTCTCCTCAATTGTCTCACCGTAAAGGGTATTGGGTTCCAGATATGTCATGTAAGCTCCTTCTGAAGCCTGTTCCGTAGTGTATAGAGTTCTCGTAGTCTCTTTCTCAGTTGGGAGACCATATACATACTGAACACTTAGAGCCAGCAGAGCCGTAATCACAATTGTTGTTACGGCCATTTTCTTCCATGTAATTTCCATATTTTTCACCTCCTAATTTTTCCATGAATATGAGCACCGCTAATAGGGTCCTCCAGGGGGTCCATCCCCTGGGGGAAGCACCACTAACGGTTCGTAATCCGACACTATTTCGTGTCCGCTCCAGACCGCTCGAACTCTGTATATTCCGGGAAAACCGTGCTGACTTGGAAGGGGCCAGTCTTCTGGGTTTATGGCGATAATCGCCATGTAGTTACCGTTTGGCTCAGAGGACGTTGGACCTATGACTTGGGTCGGTCCCCATGAGTAAGAAGCCAGCTCGTTCCAGAACTCCGATTTGTGGACGATCCAGTTTCCATTTACGTCTTCGATGATGTTTTCGTCCATTAGGTCGCCAATTATTAGGTTCCATTGGGGGGTCTCCAGTTTTGACGCTTCGAAAATTATTTGTTGTCCCTGCATGGGATCTTCCAGTTCGCCAGTTAACGTCACGCTCTGGAAAAATTCTGTGTAGTTCGGATTGAGCGAACAGGTTATGGATTGAGGGACACTCCACGTGTCTGAACTAACGCTCATCTCTGTCTCGCTAGAGTGGGTGAAGAGTGCTGCACTAGCTGGTGCGTAAGAAGGTGCAGTCAGGAAAGCTCCCGATAACATAACTGTTATCAAGGCAATCGTTACCGTACCACTTAGGATGGAAGAAGGTCTCTTTCTTCGCCCTCCCGAAAACTTGCCGAGGAAGAACGATTTCACACCCTTTCTTATCTTTCGCTTTCTACCTTCGTAGAGCCCATTTATCCGGACTATCTGACTTCCCGTCACCACTAGTAAGGGTAACAAGAACATTGCTAAGTACCCGTACGGGGTAAAGAGATGTCCTGTCGGGACGGAATTGGCTAATTTTCCAGTGATCAGTGAAGAGCTCACAAATCTTGGATCCACGTATTCGTTGGCATCTCCCTTCAGCTGGAATAGAGTTTCTTCATCACTTATCTTCTTGTCGACGATTCTGTGTATATAATTCTTAGATTCGTCGGAAACCATTACGATGTCCCCAACGTTTAGCGTTGAAGCATCCGGTAGTTCTTCAATGAGGGCTATGTCTCCGAGCATTATCTCCGGTTCCATACTGCCGCCTACCACGATGTAGGAATCATCGGCTCCTGTAACTCTTGGAAATGCGTAAATTATGCTTGGTATAGCTATCGCTACCAATATAGCGGCCAGAATTGCTTTCCCTGTGAGGCCTAATGCCTCTCCAAATTTCATATTTTTTTCAACTCCTTTTTTATTGTTAACGTAATTTGAACTTGGACTGAAACTAATGATCGTGAATTTCCTTACTTTTTAATTTCAAAAATATCTGAGAGCCGCCGATTTTTTCAGAATCGGAAGCTCAAATTTTCGATATTGTCGAATTTTACTGCTGGACCAAATCGAAGTCAAGATCCATTTCGACAGTGTCGCTCATCGCGGCGTTGTTTGATACTCCATCAAGTATCCAGCCAGATGATGAGTTGCTGTCGTCGATAAAGTGTATCTTTATTCCGATACCCAATTCTTCTCCGACCTCAAAGTCACTGTCCAGCGTTATGGGCGTTTCAACTGGAATGTGGTAGGAACCGCTTTCGTCGGGGTAAAGCCCGATAGTGTCGTCTTGCCATCCTAGGACGCCGTCACCGTCGTCCTTGACGAAACTGAACGTTATCTGGTCCCAGAGTTCACCGTAGCCAGATTCTTGGCTGAATCCATCCGGATCCAGTTGAACTCCAGCAGAGTCTCCTGCAGCAATTTCCGCTGCCGTTAAATCTTCCTCATTGGAGTACAGGTTCTTGATGGTTACCGTCAAGACACCGTCAAGGTCTCCCTCGTTCTTCAATGTCTTAAATCCGGTGAAGATTGTGTCTCCCGGCTTGATTTTATCTCCGAAGCTCCACGGTAATGTGGACCCATCGGAATCGCCGTCCACGCTCAATTCTATAGTACCTGCATCACCAAAGTTGGCGTTACTTGAAGATCTGTGAGTGAACTGTGCCATAGCTCCAGCTCCACCCACGACTGCAACAACCAAGATAAGTGCAATACTCAGTGCGATTGGGGTAAATTTTCTCATTTTGTTTTCACCTCCCCTTTTCTTTGGAAATATTTTCTCTGCCACCATCGACAGCATTTCTAACTACGTTAGAAACGTAGAGATAATGATTTGGACATCTAAATTCTTTTTTTCCGTTAATAGGTGTCTTTATCATGTTATCCACGATATTAAGTAGTTTAAAGTATCTTATATACTAATATGGATCGATAACGAGTGCTAATAGCACATACTAAATGCAAGTGCTTTAAACACTTGTCAAAAGCACTTTTTACAAACACATATGCGTATTAAAGCAGATAAAACTATATATTCTTTGATACAAAATGAAATCCCTAAATACAGTACTTGGCCTATTAATAGACGAAAAATGGCACAATATCCAAGATATAAGTATAGAAATTTCTCTACCGAGAAAAGAACTAGATACAGCAATTTCTTTTCTCAAACATATGGGGACTCTGGAAGTTAAAGAGGAAAAAGAACGAGTTAAGATAACCGATTTCGGAAAAGAAATATTCGAACTATCGGACGACAAATAATTATTAAATAATGATCACTAATCCTCTGTAAACATTTTCTCAACTCTAACTAAATTTGAATGCAATTCTACACCCCTTTCAGTCAAAGAATAGCTTTTAACAGCGTTCCCAGACTTTTTCAGGAAGTTATTTTTTAAAAGATGTTCAAAGTGCTTGGTAAAGGTTCGCCAGCTAAGGTTAGAAAGATGCATAACTTTAGTTTTCGAACAAACATTATTTCTAGAAACAACTTTTAGAATATCCAAGTATATTTTCCATTTATCTCTTTTATACATATTAATTGTTTTCAACGATAAATATTATAAATATATCTATTAAAAAGGTCCAACTCTTAATTTTGAATCCTCTTGGCTGTCCTATCAGTAGCATAATATTCATAGATAATACTCATAGTCTTTAAAGCTCAACCCTAATAGTAGGGGTGATTTTATTGAAAATTTTCCATTTTATTATCTATAAAATTGAAATTTAGTTTTCTTTTCTTAATATAAACAATTTTTCTTTATTTATTGTGAATAGGCATGAGTGATACTATAAATGATGATAAAATTCTCGAATAGTATCTTTATTAATCTTTATTATCTACGGGCAAATTTAGGGTCATTTTCCCAGCCCCGGCGCCATTTTAATTTTCTAGAGAGTAAAGGGGTGACCTCCTCTCCTACCAAATCTTTGATTGGGAAGGAGACTTCTCGGTACAAGAAGTTAAAAGCAATTCTCCCGTAAATACAGTGCTATCGACTTGATTTCTCCGAAGGTGTGTAAATAATGTCGATTATGGATGGGGGTGTGGACTGAGATAAAAAGTGGTTCTATCCGATATCTGGAAGCGTTATTAGATTCTCTCTATCCATCTTTGCTATATGGACCATCTTTATTCCTTATGTTCAAGAGCTGTTTTCCCTAAAGACCGTGGCTCCCATTGTGCTTGGCACATCCTTCCTCTCCTTTGGCGTGGCCATATTGGGGCCTCTGGTTTCCGGTACTATCTTGGACAGAGTGGGGGGGTCCAAAAATTCCTTTCATGATTTCGGGTCTGCTTTTCATGAGCGGCCTTGTAATGGTAGGATCTATTTTCTACTTTGACTCATGGTCCACGGCTCGTTATTTCTGGAACGGTGGCTGTCTCATTGCTGGAATAGGGGCGGGATTCGCCCGGGGTTCCGTTCTACCTACAGTTTCCAGATGGTTTGCAAACGAAAATCTTGGAAAAGCCATGGGGATAACCTCGATCGGACCACCTCTAGGTAGAATGCTGCTGTCTCCCTTTGCAGCATTTCTTATAGCAACCTTAGGTTTTAGCAATCAAGTCTTTCTTCTCCTCGGCGTTCTCGGTACCTCAGCAGTGATTGGAATCGGCGTAATTTTCTGGAAATCGCCCAGTTCCGATGATTTTGATGAGGTTCACAGGCCAAAATCCGAGAGTTCCGATGAGGATAGTGCGGTGAATAT
>JBKHIS010000006.1:0-30044 GCA_046538535.1 Hadesarchaea archaeon
GGATCCTTGTACGTGACAACCATATCTAGCTCGTTCGAGAAATCCGACTCCTCCAAAACGTCGTTCAGATATTGAGTGTAGTGAACTACTTCCGCCTCAAGAGAGTCATATTCATTTTTAAAGGTATTGTAACAATGGGGAGAAATAGTGACTATCCGGTCCGCGCCCGACTTAACAATAACCCTCTGATTATCCTCCTTCAACTCCTCAAACAAACCCTCTTCCCCCAATCTAAGAGCCGAATTTCCGCAAGACTTCTCCTCGTTACCCACAGTTCCAAAACTGGCCCCTACGCCATTCAAAACCCTAACCAGGCTTCGAACAACCTCCTGATTCCTGTCCTCGTAAGCAGGAGTACATCCCACCCAAAGCAAGACACCCTGCCCCTCGTAATCATCCACATCCAAATCCCCCACCCACTGGGTCCTTTTCTTCACACTTCCCTGCCAAGGATTTCCAAGCCTAAACATGCTCTCCAAAGCCTCCTGAAGCTTTATCGGTATCTTGGCCTCCTCCAAGCTCAAACTCCGTACGCTGCTCATTATATACGGCATATCCACCTGATGAGGACAGTGATCGACACACTCATTACAAGTAGTACACAGCCAAATGTCATCCGACAGCAAATCTCCCACACCCAGCTGAGCCATCCTTAAAATTCTCCTAGGATTAAAATTCCTTCCAACGTCCCCCCACGGACAGACCCCAGTACACCCCCCACACTGATAACACTTATTTAGATCAACACCCAACCGGCCAGTTATTTCCTTTCTTACCTCCAAGTCAGGCCTTGAGGGATCAGGCATCGTTTCTGCTCCTTTCTAATTGCATCTGATACATTCAGTAAAAAAGGTTCCTGAATCAAATTCATTTTTGATCTCTCTTCTCCGTCAGCAGGTTAGATCCTAAATGTAGAAAAATCAAAAAAGTGCCGGAAATTTAAAAACTCGTTGGAGCAACTCGAATTAAAGAGCGTTTATTTGCTCTCTGTCGTGGAACAAAAAATAAGTCAGCTAAACCAGATAAGTTGATGTGTATTTTTTCTTATTTTCCTTAAAATTAATTAGCTTAAGTTCCCAAAGTTTTTGGGAACGCATCAAGAGCGAGAGTATGACTGAAGGGAAGGGCATTACCCAGCGAGAGGCGGAAAAGAAGCTAGAGGAATACGGACCGAATGAGATTCGAGAAGAAGGAGGAACTACCCTTTTAGATATACTCGAGCGACAAATAAAGAATATATTAGTAATTATTTTAGTGGTTGCAGCTTTTATCTCCTTTTTTACAAGCGAATTAGTTGAATTCTACTTCATTGTCTCCATAATATTCTTGATAATAGCAATGGGGGCTGTTCAGGAGTGGAAGTCAGAGGAAGCGATGTCGTCCTTCAGGATGATAACTTTAACACTTTGGTTACCGCCGTCGAAAACGGGAGGAGAATTTACGATAATATTGAAAAGTTTACTACATATTTGGTCTCCAGGAACTTTACTGAGGTTGCAGTGATTCTCCTCGGGATAATGGTGTTTTTGGACTTCGATCACCTTCCGCTTCTAGCTATGCAAATCTTATTCCTCAATGTTATAGGTCAAGAAATGCCGGCAGTTGCTCTGGGCCTGGATCCGGCCTCGGAGCACATTATGGATAGGCCTCCAAAAAATACCAGTTTGGATATCCTCCACAAAAGAAATGTATACTTTATAGTTCCGATGGCCATTTACATGGCGTTCGCAGCCTTTGCTGCTTACCTATATATCGGACCAGATTCGAACGTGGCCCTTGCAAGAACAGTAATATTCTCCTCAATCGTGCTGATGATCATGATAAATACTTTTAACTTCAAATCATTGGAGAAAACCATTGCTGAAGTGGATTGGTTGGAGAATAAGCTCCTCTGGATTTCGCTAGCCACGATAACTCCGATACTTTTGGTGATCATTTACCATCCGATTCTCGCCGTGGTCTTTGAGCACGAACCTCTCGCGGTGAATCACTGGACAATAGCTCTGATTGTTGCTCTATCGACGGTAGTTATCATTGAGGTACTGAAGAAAATCTCCAATTCAATGCTTGATACCTCTTACATGTGGAAAGGAAATTTACAAGAATCGAGTGAACAGTAGTTTTCCTCACCGGAATAGAACCCAAGGTGGATAAATGCGCGACACATGTGTTGCGGAAGATACCAAGTTGAAATGGAGCCATAGAACATAACACCTGAAGACCAATCTCGGCCTAAATATCGTGGTCCTAGGTTCTAAAATTCAGAATTTCTTCCATAACATTCCTAATCCGGCATCCTCTACCACGCAATTGTCGACCTGCGTGCCGCTTCTCTCAAATTCCTCTTTTAAAATTCCCTTTCCACAAGTATCACAATGGTATTTCCTTCTTATTCAACCGAACAATGCTTAACGTTTTTTATTTGAACGAGGATCTAAAAACCCGACTTCAAAAACGCAGATATTCGCTCGCTGTAGATGGTGGGCCCGGAGGGATTTGAACCCTCGACCTCCACCATGTCAAGGTGGCGTCATAGCCACTAGACCACGGGCCCCGACTCTAAAATTAGATGGTTTCCATTTAATTGTTTATGTATATTCTAAAGTTAAACAACAAACGGTGCTAATCCGCCATCACCTAAAACCAGCCAGGCAAGTTTAATCTCCATAACTCTTCTATAATTTCCCTCCGGAGCTTTAAACTGAAATCCCAGATATATCTAAATAAATTTTGGAGGTGAAAAAATGAAAGTTGGAGTCCTTACAGTTTTGTTTGGCGATAAACCGCTTTCGGAAATTTTGGAATACCTGTCGGAAAAAGACGTGGAAGCCATCGAACTTCCCGGCGGTGGATTTAGTAGCAGCGGACACTTTAGCACGGAAGAGGTTTTGGAAGACGAGGAGAAACAGAACGAAATCCTCGACCTGGTCGACGATCACGACATGGAGATAAGCGCGATATCTTCACATGGAAATCCCCTCCACCCCCAAGAGGAGAAAGCAAAAAGTGACGATAAAGTCCTGAGGAAATCGATAGAACTCGCAGACAAAATGAATGTAGATGTCGTAAACGGATTCTCGGGCTGTCCCGGCGCAAGCGAAGATGCAAATCATCCAAACTGGATAACCGCTCCCTGGCCAAGTGAATTCAAAGAGGTCCTAGAATGGCAGTGGGAGAAGAAGCTAATCCCTTACTGGAAAGAAATTGCGAAACTCGCGGACGAACACGGAATCAACATTGGATTGGAAATGCATCCCAACTTCAGCGTGTACAACCCCGAAACACTCCTCAAACTTAGAAACAACACCAACGATAGGATAGGAGCAAATTTCGACCCCTCACACCTAATCTGGCAGGACATAGATCCAGAAAGGGCGATAAGGAAACTGGGAGAGAAAAACGCTATCTATCATTTCCATGCAAAAGACGTCAGGATATACAAACAAAACTCCAGTCTAAATGGCGTGTTAGATACCAAGTCTTACACCAAAGGCAAGGAAAGATCCTGGATTTTCCGAAGTGTTGGATACGGCCACGGCGAAGAATACTGGAGAAACATAGTTTCAGTACTCAGAATGGTCGGTTACAACGGAGTTCTTTCGATCGAACACGAGGATCTGTTGGCCGACCCACTTGAAGGTCTTGAAAAGGCGATAGAAGTCCTCAAAAAAGCGACACTCACAAAGGAGCCTGGAGAGGCTTACTGGGCTTGAAATAACACGATTGAAGAAATAAACGACCTAACCCCCCTTCTTCTCTATTTCATATTAAAGAACGCCCCAGCAAGAAGACTTGGTTTACCCAGAAAAAAAGTTCCTGGACCGTAAATTTAATTCATCGAATTCACAAAAGGTAAAGGTGATTTAGCTTCATAACTTATCAAAAAAGTATACAGAGGAACACATTTGGAAAAGAGTGGTGAGTATATGCATAAAGAAAATCTATCGAATCAGTGGAATCGTCTTAAAATATCATCGGCTTTAATTCTTTCAATAATAATGTCCCTAATTGCAGTCTACGAGAACTATACCGGCTTTGCTGGCCCCGAACCTAATATTTTATCTTCTATTCTACTGTACTTACTCCCTGTAGCCATTTTTGCACTTTGGAGCAAAGACGTATTCATTTCCTTCATCCCCGGTTTTGGGTTCTATATATGGATGTACTTATGGCACTCATTTACGAGTTTTTTCCACGCAAACCTAAAATTTTCAGAATTCATAATTTTAGGTGTTTTGTTTGGAGCTTTCGGAATATCAATAGATCTCACATATAACATGATAAAGAAAATAGTTAAATAGACGGACCTCGAAGCAAGGGACTAAAATTAGGAATAGGTAGTTTTGAAGCTAGATTAAAGTCACATGGATCGGAACCTCTTCAAATGACAACTTATTTTTAGATTGGAATTAAATCCTCCAACCAAGGAAAACCAGAGAAAAATAGAATATTCACACTATTTACAACAGGTCTCCGATTGGTTCGAAGAAAACAACAATTAGAATTTTTCCAGCGATTGTTCGCCTCTTTCAATGCCGCATTTATTATGGTCTGAGACGGGACTACTTCGTACTCTTCTCCGTCAATTATCACAGTCCTGCACTCCTCCTTTCCACATACGTCACAACACTCGCTCTCGCCAACGTCCGCATCTATCAGACTTTCGAGTGATTTATCGTTGATAAAGATCCTGTTAGATGCTTCTGGATTTCTCCTGAATTCTTCTTCCGTGAGTTTTTCCTTTACCAAGTCAACCTCTATGCCCAATTGAGGGAAAGTCTTCTGTAGTTTTTCGACCGCTTTTTCGACTTCCTGTTCGGTTGAACGGCATCTGTCGCATGTCCCCCCATCCGAAATCAACCTCTGCCACCTAACTATAATTTTTTCTTTGGAATTCTGCATTCTCCCACCTATAGGTTCCCAATCAAGGGTTCCAACTTTTCGCCTACCATTTTCTCAAGCTCCTCCGTTCTCATTAAAGATATACAACATACGTTCCCACCTTTTTTCATGCTAACCACAGCCAGCTTTGAGCCCGGTTCTATCCCGACTTTTTCCCTTATCCCTTTCGGCAAGACCATCTGTCCACGTTCGTCGATACTAACAACAGACTCAATTTTACAGCGACATTCATCTCCACCGGATTTCTCTTCTGACATGTTTTCCTGTATAACATTACCATTTTAAAGATTTTTCTGAAAATTCAGAACATTCAGAAAACATTAAACCAAATCCAAAGTATCTACGTCAGATTTTTTTCCGACTTCTTCGGACCCCTAAGTTAAAGCATTTCCGATTGAAGAACGTGTTTAGAAAACGGGTTTAGAAGAATATATCGAATATTTAGAGTGGACCGGGTGGGATTCGAACCCACGACCTTCCGCATGCCAAGCGGACGTTCATACCACTGAACTACCGGCCCTCATCAGAAAGTTGACACTGCCCATCTAAAGACTCTGTTGGTATCGGGCCTTCAAAAGATTACTTATTCCAATTATAATCTCTTCTCTTCTTGGATCGGCCGTAACCGCAGGAAGCACAGACACCCTTCTTTACATTATAGGATCTGTTACCACATCTCCTACACTTAACGTGGACCGTTTGCTTTTGCTTTCCCTTTGCCGCGGTTCCATCGGACAAAAAGATCACCTCGCAGGCGATATAAATACTATATTATCGCCACGTATGATCATTTTGCCATATCTCTTACTTGTTTCATCGCCGCTCAATACTTCGGCTTCCTCTAAAACTATATTTACATGGGTGTCGTAAGAGTCCAACTTCCCACGCAGCTCCCGGCCGTCCTTAAGCCTGACGAGCACGGTGGAACCTATCGCTTTGTTCAAGGTGTCCAAAGGTCTCTGTCCTGATGCCATAGGAATCAACAGCACTATAATCAGCTTCCTATTTAATAATAACGTGGGAAACCCCTACGTGTATCACATTATTGCTGCTTCTCAGGGATAACAACCAACATATTGCTCGGACAAACCAATTACCCATTTTACTGTACACCCATAACGTAAAATTAAATCGTAAATAGTACCACTTCAGTTATTGAATCAGTAAACGAAATCGGGAGAATTATCTAAAAAATGATTTGAATGCTCGGCGAATAATATGAATTGATAAGAATGAAGAACAGACACGTACTCAGAAAATCGGATCTTGAGAACCTTAGGGAAAAACTGAAGCCAGTGTTTGGAGAGGAAGTCGAAAAAACACTTCAGGGACGGATTGAAACTGCAGAAACGGAGGAATTCAATGAAGTCATATTAGCGGATAACGAACCCATACTCATAAAAAAGGAGGGAATTTACATTCCGCTCATAAAGGCTGCCGAGAAACTATCCCTCAAAAGAATTACCGTGGACATGGGGGCTGTCCCCCACATATCGGACGGGGCTCACATTATGGCCCCGGGAATAGTAGAAGTAGATGAAAACATAGAGAGAGAAGACCTAGTGGCAATCGAAGACAAGAAGAATCGAAAGATTATTGCAATAGCAAAGGCACTGAGAGAAAGCTCATCCTTGATGGGTGAAGAGGGTAAGGTAGCCGAGAACGTACACACGGTAGGTGACAAAATCTGGGAATTCGCCGAAAAATTCTAGAAAACAACAAACAAAAAGAAAATGGATTTTGAATATCATAAAAAGCTAAATGAAAATAATTTACTTAGAACTTATAACCATTTTTGACACTTCTCAATACCAAAAAGGTAAAATCACCCTCAAAAGCCGTTTAAAGCACACAATTTACAGCACAAAACAGTTAAATACAGGGAGAAATACCCTTGATTGGGTTAAAATGGACAAGATAAAAAACATATTTTCAAAGAAGAAACCGGAAACTGAGAAGGAAGAAGAAAAAAGCGAAGCAGATGTTCCAGTAATCGAAGTTTCGGAGACAGCCGAAAGTCAAGGAGTCGGAGAAATTAGTCCCATCATAGTTAAAAGTATGGATCTCACGAGATTATCAGACGTACAAACGGTAATAGACGAGCTCGAAGCCGGAAATATCGTCATACTAAATATATCCCCCCTCATGGACGAGGATCCCTCGGAACTCAAGCGAGCAGTGGATGACATTAGAAGCTCAGCAGATGATGTAGGTGGGGATGTGGGTCGCCTCTCAGAATCCCGAATAATTGTCACACCTGAACTAGTTAAGATACAGTTCAGAAGGGAACAGTAAAGCAGAAGAAAAGCGGCAATTCACATTTAGTAAAGTTTCAATTTTCTTCCATCCAGGCTAATTAATCAAGTCAGTAAAGTCTAGTGGTTTCAAGGTTCTTCGGAGCGTCTGTCCTTATCTTAAACATCTTGTGAAGAGAGCTACACAAATCTACACATCTTTTGCTCTCGCCATGGACACACAAAACTCTCTTAGGCTTTGGCGACGAATTTCTTACAAAGTTTACTAGCTGAGACCTATCAGAGTGCGCACTGAATCCCTCTACGGTTTCAACGTCCAAGTTTACCTCCACAACGTCTCTCCTCCCGTTCTCCGTACCCATAGGAATTTCCCGCCATCCCTTCTGAATTCTCCTTCCAAGAGTTCCCTCACCCTGATAACCCACAAATATAAGCATATTCCTTGGATCCGGCGCAAGCCTCTTGAAGTACTCTAGCACCGGCCCTCCCGCCATCATTCCCGCAGTGGCCAGGATAATTGAGGGGCCACCGCTGATGATCGTTTCCCTCTTTTCCGAACTTTTTACTCGCTCGAAGATATCGGAGAGAAATGGATTCCGATCCTTGTGGAGTATTTCCTTCTTGAGATTGGAAGAGAGATACTCCGGGTAAGCGGTGTGAATGCTTGTTGCTTCCCAGATCATGCCGTCCAAGTAAACAGGTACGTTCTCCAGACCGTTCTTCCTTGAATAGTCATCCAAGAGAAGCATGATCTCCTGAGCCCTTCCAACGGCAAAGGAAGGAACTATAACCTTACCCCCTCGCTCGATAGTCCTTGAGACCGCTTTCAAGAACTTCTTCTCGGACTCCTCTCGGGAAGGCTGCATACTGTCGGACCCACCATAGGTGCTGTCTATTATGAGCGTCTCCATTCTGGGAAAATTGTTTTCCGCTGCGGACAGCAGACGAGAATTCTCGAACTTTAAATCTCCTGTATAAACCACGTTGTATAGACCTTCCCCAATGTGTAAATGGGCAACTGAGGCACCCAAAATGTGTCCCGAGTTATGAAGAGTCAGCCTGACATCGGGTGCTATATCAGTCACGTCGCCGTAGTCAAGTGGTATCGTCCTCTTTACCGACTCTTTAACATCCTTTTTCGAATACGGAATTTCCTTACCCTCATTTCTAGCTATATCCACGTAATCCAGCTGAAGCAATACCGAAAGATCACGAGTGGGGGGTGTACAGTAAACAGGGCCCTCATATCCGTATCTAAATAGGTACGGAACGAAACCAGAGTGATCAAGATGAGCATGGGTTACAATGACCGCATCGATTTCATGAAGCCGAATCTCAGGCGCATCAATATAAGGAAATGCATCTCTACCTTCCTGAGCAACGTTGAGACCGCAATCGAGAAGAACTTTGCTTTCGGGAGTTTGAAGCAGATTGGCAGATCTTCCAACTTCCCTCGACCCTCCTAGCGCTGTTATCCTGACCCACTCACCGTCGGAGGTCTTTTCCCGGTAAATACTCCTGCCTATATCCCGAAGGATCTCCTTTCTCTCCTCCGCCTCGCCTATCATCGCCCTCCTAATGTCATTGATTATCTCGGATTCTATGGGGGGATCACGAATAATCTTGGGAGTCCAGCGAATCTCCTTCAGGATCTTTCTGAGCAGTTTCCCGCCCTTTCCTATCGCCAAACCTGGCTTCTCGGTTTCAATAACAACCTCTCCAAGAGAAGGCTCAAAAGTTATATCGGTAATATTTGCTTCATCCGGAACGAGTTCCATTATCCTGTTTTTTGCCTCCTCGGGGGGTAGCCTAATCGAGGAATCCGGCCTCAAAGTTATTCTCTTCTGCACCTTCTTTGCCAGTTTCTTTACCAATCTGCCGTCATCCATCAGCGCATCAAGGTCATCACAGTAAACTGCCACCTTCGGGCCCTCGAATTCGACATCCGTGACTGAACCAGCAAGGTTTGTCTCGACCCTAATAGCTTCCTTTACTTCATTAATTACATCTTCAGCAGACATCGGAAAGACCTTTTATCGCGATTTAACCGGTGATCTTTTGTATTTCCTCTTCGGAAACCCTTTCAAACCCCTCTTCAGTTAAGGTCGCAACCCTTATCTCATTGCCCGTGGCTATATCCCTCTCTATTGCGGAACTCAAAGCATCCACAGCCGTTTCGACCGCTTCATCAACCACCAAGTCCTCCTCGTACCTGTCTTCCAGCAGTCCATAAGCCATCGGGGATCCAGAACCCGTCGCAACCATCTTCTCCTCGATCAGCGATCCATCCATATTGAGCAGATACATCCCTGGCCCGGAGCGATCATATCCGGCCATTATGAATACGGCCAGATAGGGAAAAAAACCAGCCGACTTAAACAAATTTGCCGAGAGCTTTGCGGCGCCGCTTACGCTTATGGGCGTATCTTCCCTTCTCTCGTAATATCGAGCTTCGGCGCGCATATTCCTGACAAGAGCTTGCGTATCCCCAACGCTTCCAGCTACAGTCACGCCGATGTGGTCCGTTATCTGATACAGTTTCTTGGCAGTCTTGCTTGCGATTTCGTAGCCAGCAGAAGCCCTGCTATCAGTCCCCAACACTACTCCGTCCCGGCAAACAAGACCGACGGTAGTGGTTCCCTTTAGATATTCGAACTTTTTCTCCTCAACTTCAAATTCTTGCAATCCTAAAACCTCGAGATGCTGCCTTAGAAGTTCATTTCTTTTTCATCTAAGGTAGTATATAAATTTGGGTTCCTATCAAGGAACCGCTAACCTTCCCTTACCAATCATATATTAAAAAGGTAATCCGTAAACAGTTAAGTTCGTGAAAAAGCCTTTTGTTTTAAAAAAATAATCTTGACCTGAGCAGAATGAAGAATATCAAACAAATGGAGCTTCCACGTCAGATCACTATGGGTCCAGGCGTCCTAGAAAAGACCCCTGAACTGGTTCTAAAGACCGAACTGGGAAAAAGAGGCTACTTAGTTGTTGACGAAACTACCTACGAAGTGGCAGGTAGAAAAGTGGAGAACGCATTGAAAAAATCAGGTATAGACGCGGCCCATTCCGTTATAGAAAATGCAAATGAAAAAACAGTTACAAAAATACGGGATAAAGCGAGATCCTATGATTTTCTGATGGGAATTGGAGGGGGAAAATGCATTGATGTCGCGAAATCCGCATCCTTTAAAGAAAACAAATCATTCATAAGCGTGCCCACGGCTGCCTCCCATGATGGAATATCCTCATCTCGTGCCTCAATAAAAGGAGGGGGCAGGAAGACCTCTGTCGAGGCAAAGCCCCCCATGGCCGTGATTGCCGATACCCTAATAATAAAGGATTCACCCTCAAAACTAACTTCAGCTGGTTGTGGGGACATGATTGCCAATTATACAGCGGTATTGGACTGGAAACTCTCGAGGAAGGAGAAGAACGAAAGATATAGCGAATATGCCGCGGCTCTTTCAAAGATGAGCGCAAAAATCGTGGCTGAAAATGCTGAAAAGATTGCGGAGGGAGAAGAGGAGGGGGCCAGAAAAATAGTCAAGGCCTTAATAAGCAGCGGAGTGGCAATGAGCATAGCCAGCAGCAGCAGACCTGCAAGTGGATCGGAACATCTATTCAGCCATGCTCTGGACAGGATAGCACCGAAACCCGCACTTCACGGAGAACAGTGCGCAGTCGGATCAATCATGATGACAAAACTCCACGGAAAGGATTGGAAATCAACAAGGAGGTCCTTAAAAAAATTAAACTGTCCGACAAACGCTAAAGAGCTCGGAATAGATGAAAAATACATAATAGAGGCCCTTACTAAAGCTCATAAAATCCGTCCGCAAAGATACACGATTCTAAAAGGTGGTTTGAGCGAGGAGGAGGCAAGGGAGCTTGCCAAGGAAACCAAAGTCATATCGGCCTGAATTTATCCTTAAAGGGGCAGTTAAACCTCAAGAAGTTTAACTTCGACATTTTCCTCTTCGACGCTAGCCTCCGCCGCCTTTCCTCGACTTATCGAACCCACATTTACAATTTTTGTATCTCCTATCGTATCCACGCTCTGAGCCTCGTGAATGTGGCCACAAAAGTTTATAATTGGAGATCCCTTTCGAACGATTTTACGAATGCTTTCGCTTCCAACGTGTCTACCATCAGAAGTCAAGTCCGCTAATGTGTCTTTGGGGGGAGCGTGCGTGGCTAGGAACCACTTCTTTGTATGGAAAGGGGTTATTTCCTCCAGCAGACCCCATATTCTGTCCTCCGAAATTTCAAAGGGGGTATCAAACGGCGTTCTGTTGGATCCTCCTAAACCAACGAAGTAGTATCCACCGACCTCACGGCACCTTGAATGTATACTGATATCCTCCTGGACAAGAACATCGTGGACGACCTTGGGATCACAGTTGCCAGGAATAAAAAGAACATCAATGCTTACCTTCAAAATACTGTGCAAAATTTCCCTAGCCCGAGTTTCGTCTCCAAATTGTGTGATATCGCCCAAAACGAGAAGCACATCGTGCCTCTCACCGACAAGCTCATACAAATTCCTAATCCCCCCTTTCTCACCGTGGATATCCGATATCGCCAAAATGGTAAACTCATCATACATTCTCTCACACCGGTTCCGATCATCGGATTCAAACACACTTTACGATTAAAGAGCCCTGTTTCACTCCTAGAGCCCTTGCAACCGGTATACATTTCGCTCTTAGAATGTAGAACAATCTCCCCTCAAATTTCTCCTCAAATTCGGAAATTGTCTCGTAGTTTCCCATTCCTTTTGCAACTATCAATTCGCTATTTTGTAATAATTCCGCCGCGCGATCGGGAATATCTTCGGGAAAGATGCCAATTTTCCCTCCCGTGGGTACGAGTTCCCCATATTCCGATATTCCCAACTCTTTCGCCTCTTCCACTGTCACATCCTCCTGAACCGGCCTCGCCTTTAATCCAACATAAATGTCTCCGCCGAATTCTTTTATCTCATTCAGCAGAATCTTATCCAGCACGATCTCTCCAGCGTTATCTGCAAGAAAAAATACATCTCCTGAAGAAAGCACTTTCGAAGCGAGCACATCGCTATCATCTATAACAAAATCCTCGTGAAGCAAATCTTTAAACTCTGACTTAAAGTATTCCGAGTCAAATTCGTGCCCCGAAACACCGAACTCCATCGAATTGGCCGCCGCAGAAACCTTCAAGGCCCTTCTTAGCCTATCTCTCCTTCCCGAAGCCCCGGAGACAAATTCCTTGGCTATTCCCAAAAGCATTTGAGCGGTTTCATTTGACTTCTTCTTCAATTCGTAATAGAGATCCTGAACTGAAGCCTCTTCCCCAATTATTCTATTCAGAACGTAACCATAATAGGCCGGAGTCCTCTCCCTTGAAAAGTTCGAGACAATAAAATCCAGATAGGATAACAGGGCCTCAAACTGCTCTTCATCGTCATCCATGGCTAAACTTGCCTGGTGTATAGCGTTCTCCAGCTGGCAAGGTATGCATTCTTGCTGAACCTTCACCTATCCCACCTACCCCAGTACTATCCTAATTTTTTCCCTTTCCAATCTCTCATGTAGCTTGGGCTTATCTTTAGACAGTTCAGCGTATTCAAGGGGAGTCATAATTTTTGCCTCTATCTCCCTTCCGATTTTAGATGATACATCGTCCAAAACGCTTCTAATCTGGGATGGATCGCCGCGGTGCAAGATCAAAAGCTCCAGCGGAGAATCAGGAGCGTGTGTGCCCTTGGCAGACGACCCGACTAGATAAGCCGACCTCAAAGTATCCTGATCCTTGAGCCTGGGTATGAGCTCAGAAAGGGTCATTAGAATCCTCAATTGTCTTGCTAAGGGATTGTTCAGCTTCAGCTTGTAGAACTTCTTCCTGCCGCGAGACTGAGCCGTTAGTATTCCCGCATCGGTTAATCGTTTAAGCCATTTTATATTAGTGGCCTTTGATATTCCGAGCTTATCCCCAACCTTCTTGGAGTAGAACTCCTCGTTGGGATTTTGGCAAAACAACTCGACAATCCTTACGGATGCTTCGGAGCCAAGGAAATCCATCATCATGCCTCCCCTCCCTCTAAGAGAACGATAGATTAATTATTTTTCCATACCGAAACCCAAATAAGGAGTGAAACCCCAAAAGAATTTTTTTTCAGATGTAGTCCAGCCACTCCTCGTAGTCGGGAACTTTGCCTCTAACCGTATCGAAAAAGATTTTCTGTAACTCCTCGGTGACTTCACCCCTTCGACCTTCCCCAATCGTATTTCCATCAACCTCACGAATCGGAGTGACTTCTGCAGCAGTGCCCGTGAAAAAGGCCTCGTCCGAATTCAACAGTCTTTCCTCATCGATTCTGTCCTCGCTGACAGTATATCCTCGATCCTTTGCAATTTTAATGATCGAATCCCGTATGATACCCTCCAAGACACCACATTTAATCGGAGGGGTGATGATGTGCTCGTCCTCAACGATAAAAAGATTTTCACCAGGCCCCTCGGCTATATCCCCCTCCATATTTCGCAATATTGCCTCGTCATAACCCCTGTCAAGAGCATCGCGCTTTGCCAGAATAGAATTTGCATAGTTCGCTACAGTCTTGGCCCGTGGCTGGAGTATCTTCGAGTGTATTCTTCTCCATTCCGTAATGGTCGCTTTGACTCCTTTCTCAAGCCCTTCCTCACCCAAGTAGGAGCCCCATGGCCATACGGCTATAGCAACGTCAACGGGTGCGCCCTCGGGGTCCAGACCCATTTTTCCATAGCCGTAATATGCTAATGGACGAATATAGCACTCATCAACTTTATTCCTTCTAACCGTATCCTTGACCGCCTCGAATAGATCATCGACCGAATAAGGGAGATCCATACCTACAAGATTCGCTGAATTATCGAATCTCTCCATGTGGGCATTCAATCTAAAAACCGCACCGCCCTTTTCCGTTTCATAACTTCGAATTCCCTCGAAAACACCCATGCCGTAGTGAAGAGTGTGAGTGAGAACATGAACGTTTGCATCCTCCCAAGGAACGAACTCTCCGTTCATCCATATATAATCCGTCGCCGTTAGAGACATAAACTCACGCCATATTGTTATTCAATCAATATATTTAACTTTTCATCTGAAGGATAAAAGCACGTAAAAGTATTTTCTACAAACTTCACGGATCTAAACTTTGATATCTGCCCAATACCGATCAAGATAAGTCAAATGCTCAATATTTTTCCAATGAATAAAATACGAGATTATTAAGTACCTAATCCATCCGTAAAGGCGACAGCACTCTTCCTCTCAAGAAGAACTAATAATGACACGGAGGATCCAAAGAAGAGTTAAAATCGCTTTTGGCTCGAACTAACCAAAATAAAAAGAGTTGATCAGATCCCCGCAACTTCCTCTATAGCGTCAGTAAGTTCTTTGACATCCTCAACGGTGTGATCCCCCATATGGCCTATCCGAAAGGTTTTCTCCTTGAGTTTGGATCCATACCCATTTGAGAAAATCATATTATAGTCCTCCTTCACGGTCTGACGAATTTCCTCGATATTGAGCCCTCTTGTGTTCTCGATAGTGCTCACGGTCTGGGACCAGGAGCCCTCTTCCGGGAACATGTCAAAATGGTTTAGCGCCCATTTCCTGGTGTACTCAGCCATTCTCCTGTGTCTCTCGGATCTGCTTCTATGTCCCTCCTCAAGCATTCTCCCCATCTGTTTACGATACGCCAGCATTATTGGGATCGCAGGAGTCGAATGGGTCTGCCCCTTTTTATAGTAGTACTCCAAGTTTCGTGTAAAGTCTGCGTACCAACCCCTATCATCTATTTCTTTGCTTTTTTGATAGGTTTCATCACTCACGAGGCAGATGGAAAGTCCCGGTGGTAAGGCAAAAGCCTTCTGAGAGGAGGTGAATATAACATCTATTCCGCTCTTATCGATATCCAGGTAATCTCCGCCCAAACACGAGATGGCATCCACGATAAAAGACGTCTCGGGATAGTCCTTCAGTACCTCGCCGATCTCTTCCACTGGATTTCTAGTCCCAGTAGAGGTTTCGTTCATGACGCAGGTGAACGCTTCGTAGTCGTCCTCTTCAAGAGCATTGGCAACATCGTCCGGATCCACGGCCTTTCCCCATTTATAATCCAGCTGGTCCACATCCTTGCCGCATCTTTCCGCCACCTTCATCTGCCTCTCACTGAAGCTGCCACAGGTGGAGCACAAAACCTTCTCCTCAGCACACTCTCGAATGGCAGATTCCATCCAAATCGTCCCCGAGGCCGTCAGAATTATCACATGATAATCAGTGTCGAAAAATTCCTTCGTGTCCTCCACAATCGCTGTATATAGATCCGTCATTGTTTCGGACCTATGACCGAAGGTCCATTGATCCATTTCCTCAATAATGTCCTTCCTTACCTCAGTCGGACCCGGCAGAAACAACTTATTATGTTCCATTGGCTCAATCACCCAGTTAGCAATGTATTGTGTTATTCGTTTGATTTATATGTTTAATCCTGTATTTTATGGGCATCTATTTAAAAAAGGAGTTAGAAAATAGTATATTTTTGTCCAATTTTTCCTAACTAACATCCAAGTCGTAATGAAAAAACTAATTTAGCCCAATACAGATACAAGGATAAAAAAACAATCTTATAGGAAAAAAAAGAGCTAAATTTAATTTTTTACAAAATAAAAGCAACAAATAAACTTCATTTTAAATTTAAAATTGTCGCGTAAAGGTCCGAAAATCTCGATGTAAACAGGTAGAAGAAAAATGACCGTTAATGTTCAACGCAGAGCAGTGAAATTGGATTCCAGTGAACGAGAGTAAAAATTCAAGTCTCCTTGCTCAGATAATCTTTCACCATCTTCAGAGCACAGAGATCCGAACACATACTGCAGGTTTCGGGTTCCATTTCAGCAGGCCTCACGGACCTCAATTTTTTTGCCTTGTCAGGATCTATCGCATAATCGTACTGTTTATCCCACTCAAAATCTCGGCGGGCCTCCGACATCTTTCTGTCAAAATCTAAATCAATCCCCCTAGCCAAATCCGCTGAGTGTGCGGCGATCTTGGATGCCACGACACCCGCCCTGACATCTTCCTTGCTGGGGAGGCACAAATGCTCGGAAGGCGTGACATAGCAGAGAAAATCCGCACCCGCCTTTGCCGCCAAAGCTCCACCAATGGCCCCCACAATATGATCGTATCCCGGAGCGATATCGGTCACCAATGGGCCCAGAACGTAAAATGGTGCCCCCTCACAGACGGCTTTTTCAAGCTTAACATTCATTTCCACCTCATCCAGAGGAATGTGACCGGGGCCCTCCACCATAACTTGGACACTCTCCTCTCTAGATTTCTCAACTAGCTCCCCGAGCGTGAAAAGCTCACTAAGCTGTACGCTATCGGAGGAATCGGCTATGCATCCGGGCCTGAGACCATCGCCCAAGCTCAAAGTCAGATCGTATTCCTTGCATATATCCAGCAAATAATCGAATTCATCGTAAAGCGGATTTTCCTCATCGTTGTGAATCATCCAAGCCGCCAAGAACGATCCACCCCTACTCACGAAATCCATAAGCCTCCTTCTTTTCCTCAAAGATTCTACCAAATCCCTCGTAACGCCACAATGAACCGTAACGAAATCAACTCCATCCTCCGCGTGTTTTCTTATCGATTTGAAGATGTCGTCCGAGGTCATATCAACTATTTTTCCCCCTGATGATTCTAACCCGGCCTGATAGATCGGCACGGTTCCGATCGGAACCTCCACGGACGAAATAATTCCCTTCCTCACCTCACTGACACCTCCACCTATACTGAGATCCATCACAGTATCGGCTCCATACTCCACTGCAATTTCAGCTTTCTCAATTTCTTTATCTACATCGGTGTAATCGGGGGAAGTTCCGACGTTCGCATTTACCTTGGTCCTTAGATCTCCTCCGATCCCCACCGGACGAACGTTTTTCCTTTTTCTATTTTTCGGTATGACCATTCTTCCATTGGCCAATTCCCTAACAACTTTTTCAACTGGAACGCCTTCTTTATCGGCAACCGCCTCCATCTCCTCGGTGGCGTCTCCTTTCTTGGCTCTTTCCAACTTCATTTCCATCCACCAACAACATTTCTTACAGAAAAGACAAATAATAATGATGTGGTAAAAATGCCTCCGATTGCTCTAATCACAGATTTTGGAAACAGGGACTACTACGTGGGATCCATGAAAGGAGTAATACTCGCTATTAATCCGGAAGCTAAGTTAGTGGACATAACTCACGAGATCTCAAAACAAGACGTGCGCAGGGGAGCCTTTGTACTTTCACACGCTGCCAAAACGTTTCCACCTAAATCGGTGTTCGTGGGTGTGATAGATCCAGGAGTGGGGACCGGAAGAAGATGCATACTCCTGAGAACCGGAAACGGGCTGACATTCATAGGTCCGGACAACGGTTTGTTCACTCTCGTGGAAAGAAATTATGAAATCGAGGAAATGCGGAAAATCGAAAACCCGGATATGACCAGAACGGGCCTTTCAACTACGTTTCACGGGCGAGACATACTGGCTCCAGTAGGAGCTCATATAACAGCCGGTATTTCCCCCTCCAAAGTTGGTCCAGAAATAAAGGAAATAAAAAGGATAGATATAGAAGATGCGGAACTCAAGAACAACAAGATAGAAGGAAACGTTCTCAACATAGACGATTTTGGAAACTTAGTTACGAACATACCGAGAGAGATGATAACTAAAATCACCAGTGAAGGAGAGAATCTTAGAATAAAAATAAACAGAAGGGACCTAGTTCTTCCTTTCGTTAAAACGTTTGGCGACGTTCCGGTGGGAGAAAATTTAGCCTACATTGGCAGTTCAAACTTTGTGGAATTGGCAAAGAACCAGGGAAATTTCTCGGAAGAAATAAACTTAGATCCAAAAAATGGAATAAATATAAGAATAACACCACCTGATTGATTCGAGGAAGGGTTGAGGAAAATTATGGAAGACAGAGGAATACTAATAGGCAGATTTCAGCCGCCTCATAAGGGCCACATAGAAGTCATAAAGAAAATTCTTGAAGATGTGGAGGAGCTGATAATAGGACTTGGAAGTGCCCAGCTGAGCCATCAAACTGACGATCCCTTCACGGCCGGAGAAAGAATTTTGATGCTGACCAAAGCACTCGTAAAATCCAAAATCGACCTTTCCCGGGTATATTTTATTCCAATTCCAGACGTGAACCATAATGCGCTTTGGGTCTCGCACGTACTTTCATTCTCTCCGCCTTTCTCGGTTGTCTACTCCGGAAACCCACTCGTGAAGCGCCTATTTAAGGAAAAGAAGTATAGAGTGGAAACTCCGCCGATGTTCAACAGAGATGAATTCAGAGGGACGGAAATTCGAAAAAGGATGATAAACGACGAGGAGTGGAAACACCTAGTCCCTAAACCAATCCCCAAAATAATAGAAAAAATTGAAGGTGTAGAGCGCCTAAAGGACCTGGAAAAAACGGACTACCTTCAGAACAACAACGGAAGCAAGATGTGAAACCGAACATCCCTAGAAACTATATTTATCCATAGAGCCGAGACAAAATCAAATACTCACTCCGAATCTATCGAGATCCACCTTGCCATCTCTAACCTTAACGCCCTCTTCCCGAAGAAGAGACTCCTTGTTTCTACGTCCGCTGTATCCTCCTAACCTACCATCCGACCTCACAACCCTGTGGCAAGGAAATTTCTCGGGTTTTGGATTCTCTGCTAAGACGTTGCCCACAGCTCTGCTTGCTTTCGGACTGCCTACCGCTCGAGCTATCTGCTTATAGGTAGAGACCTTACCCCTCGGAATCTCCGAAATCTTTTCCAAAACTTTCTTCTTGAATTCCAAAGTGGATCCAGAATAGGTCTTTTCAGAATAGATAAAAATCTATTTCGGTCAACACGTTGTTCATGTTTAACGGCTTAAAATTAAATTTGATAAAAAACAACCTAAAGGAAATCCCAAGAGATAATAAATCGCTACGCTGCCAAGCAAACCCATACTGAATTCCCCCTGTTAAATGGAGACGAATATAATGAAAATATCCGAAAAGGAAAAAAAATTGCTGGATATCATCAGTAAAGTAGATGGAGCCGTAGTGGCTTTTTCGGGTGGCGTAGACTCATCCCTTCTGGCCGCGATAGCCGAGGAGTTACTGGGAGAACGAGCCCTTGCAGTAACCGCCAAATCTCAAACCTACCCCGCGTGGGACAACCAGGACGCTGAAAGAATAGCAGACGAAATAGGAATAAACCACATATTTCTGGAGACGAAAGAATTCAAAAACGAAAAATTCGTCAAAAACGAGAAAAAAAGATGTTATCACTGCAAAAAGGAGCTGTTGAGACGTTTAAACGAGATAAGAAAGGATAAGGGATTCGAAAAGATCCTGGAGGGAACGAATTTCACGGACAGGGATGATTACAGGCCAGGAATCGAAGCCGTGGAGGAATTCGGAGACGTGGTAATCAGTCCTCTCCTTGAAGCAGAGCTCACTAAGGAAGAAATAAGAGAACTGCTCAGAGAGCGGAATATTCCAATAGCCGAAAAACCTTCCTCTCCCTGCCTAGCGTCCAGAATCCCTTTCGGGAGCCGGATTGATAGGGAAAAACTTGAGAGAATCGAAAGCGCAGAAAAATTCCTAAGATCAAGAGGATTCGAAGTAGTTAGGGTCAGAGATCACAACGGGACGGCTAGGATAGAGGTAGACGAAAGGAAAATCCCGGAACTCATGGAGAATAGAAGGGAAATCAGCAAACGACTGAAGGAAATTGGATACAAACACGTTTCAATAGACCTCGAAGGATACAGAACCGGAAGTCTGAATCCCCCCGAAACCGAAAGATGATCCGCGTCCAGATTTCCGGGCAAATCACCGCCAGTACTAAACCACAACGCTTCCGAAGGTAACGACCACAGCCTCATTGATGCTCTCTCCAAAGTAAGGGAACATTACGAACTCAACCGAGGAGATCTTACACAGACAGATGTTCATTCCAACTACGAAATAACCAGAAGTTTTGGGATAAACTTCAAAAGAACAAAATTACCTATTCATACGGAATTAGGTTGATTAAATTGAAGAAGAAAGAGGAACTCCTGGGCCCAAAGGAGATAGCTTTAGGTTCTGCCTTCGCAGCAGCCGTAGCAGTGGGAACTATTATGATCTCCATTCCCGTAGGATTAGGATATCTAAACTTCGGGGAGATTTTTATCTACATAGCCGCCTTCCTGTTTGGAGGAATAGTCGGAGGTATTGCCGGAGGAGTGGGAGCGGCAGCGGCCGACGTGATATTGGGATGGGCCTTTTACGCCCCCATTACGCTAGCAGTCAAGGGTATTGAGGGATTCCTCGTGGGGAAAATCTCAGGAAAGACCGTAAAAAGCAAGCTGCTTGGCGTCTGTGCCGGTGCTCCCGTGATGATCGGAGGCTATACCCTGGCTCGAGCCTACCTAGAGGGTATTCCCGCCGCCCTTTTCCAAGAGCTTCCAATAGATATTCTCCAAGCCGCAGTCGGGGCCGGCATCGGAATTCCAGTTTCACAAGCTCTCAAATCCAAGATCCCAGAGTTGTCCGAAATTTGATCGTGAAAGCCAAATCTCTGTCAGTAGAATCCCCGGACGGAAATACGCTTCTTGAAGACGTGGATATATCGGTGTCAAAGGGAGAAACGGTCCTGATCTGCGGGGGTCCAGGATCAGGAAAAACAACCCTATGCAAGGCTCTAAAAGGCATTCTGCCCGAAAACTTCTCTATCTCCGGTTCAATCGAAGTCAATGGAGATTCCGGTTTCCTGTTCCAGTCCCCTGAAAGGCAGATAGTCAGGGAGAGAGTCATCGAAGATCTCGCCTTTGGACTCGAAAACTTGGGTCTTCCCTCCGAGGAAATAGCTAAACGAATCAGAAAATCCTCAAGAAGGTACGGGCTGGAAGAATTACTGAACCGAGATACCTCGAATCTGTCCTCGGGCGAGAAGGCAAAGGTGGCCCTTACCGGGGTTTTGGTGACCGAGCCGGATGTCCTAATTCTAGACGAACCCCTCTCAATGTTGGACGCGCCAAACAAAACGATGGTACTAAACCAAATCGAAAAAATCAAAACAGAAGACAGGGCCCTGATAATATCGGAACACCAGATAAAAGAGCTCCTACCACTAATCGATGAAGTTGTGATTCTTAGGAACGGCAGAGTCAAGAGGCAGGGGGGGCCCAAGGATGTCCTTGTGGACATCAAATCCGAAGGATTGAGGCTACCGTTCGAACAGGAACTGAGACTGGAAGGGGAATAGAATGATTCTAATTAAAGATCTGAAGTACTCGTATCCGGAATCAGAGGAAATGGCGATTTCCGGAATCTCAACCCGAATAAAAAAAGGAATAACGGCCCTGATGGGAAAAAACGGTTCGGGGAAAACCTCTCTTCTCAAAACCATAGCCGGATTAATAAAGCCGGATGATGGAAAAATAGAGATCGATTCCGAAAGGTCAGTAGCTTTTGTCCCAGAAAATCCAGAGGACGGCTTTTTCGAAGACACCGTTATGGAAGAAGTGGAATTCTTTCCCAAGAATCTAGAACTTAACCAGGAGAAAAGAGCCAAAAAGGCGCTAAGAGACCTAGATATATTACAACTCGCCGGAAGATCGCCTTTCACACTATCGGCCGGGGAGATGAGAAAGGTCTCAATTGCGTCGGTGCTATCGGGCAATCCTGGAGTGATGTTGCTAGATGAACCGGTGAAGAGCCTTCACAAAGAAGGAGAAAACGAGATCGGGAAGCTATTGAAGAAATTAAAATCCTCCACAGAGATCTTATTGGCCACCCATAACTCGAACTTTGCATATGAGTTCGCCGACAACGTCCATATTATGAATGAAGGAAAAATACTGGCGGAAGGTGACGCCCAATCGATCTTATCCAATCAAAAGCTTTGCAGAAAAGGCGGCCTTGAAATCCCAGATATTGTAAAATGGGCCAGATCGAGGGGGCTGGAACCACCTGAAAGCTTCGAAAAAGCCCTAGAAATTTCAAGGAGATGATAGAATTAGAGTTAAGGATCCTCGATTGCCAATGTTTTTCTCGGGCGCTTTGATCATTCTTGCAATTTTGTTTTCTCAAATTTTGATAATGATCATACTAGCGGGCGTAGTGATAGCGGTCTCCGCGGGAAAGAAAAATCTGAAGAGCCTGATTTCATACATTTCCCCGCTAAGAATACTAATTCCAGTTCTTTTCCTACTAAACATGTTTTTCTACGCGGAAGGAACGGTTTATGCATCCTTGAATTTAAAAATATTCGAGCTGGCGGCGACCTCCAGCGGAATATATCGCTCTACATTAATTTGCTCCAGACTCACAGCAATTGCACTCTCAGCGGGGTGGCTCGCAGTAACACTTCCTCCCAGGGAATTCGAGCATGGACTGAAAAAACTGGGACTACCGTGGAAGCTCGCCTTTATCTTTTCACTGACCTTGAAGCTGGTCCCGGAAATGAAGAAAAAATTCCGGAAAATAGAAGAGGCCCAATACTCCCGGGGCCTTAAAAAGGGGGGAAATCCCATCAAGAGAGCCAGAAGAAAAATTCCAATAGTCATCCCCTTTTTGGCCTCGGTTTCCAGACATGGATTCCAACTTTCCCAAGTTCTCGAGGCTAGAAACTTCGGTTCGAAGAGGACTTACTTTGATGAATCAGATTACAAGACCCTAGAGCAAGAGAGCTAAGACCGCTTCATGTAACCATAAACCGAATTTATCAGATTTCTCCATTGCTCTACTGTCCAACGAAAAAAATCAAACTGGAACTTTTTATAATCCTGAGCATTTGCTTGGCGTGCGGCCTCTTAATATGCGGAGACCTCATCCATGCTCCGCCGTCCTTTTGGATTCCCCAAAATTAGGAATTCTTCCTCTTACCCGCCCCCGGAACTTGGCAATGTCTTTTCCTCCATAAGACCCCAATTATTTCTCTTATCTCCGACTTTTCCATCAAAATAATTCTAACATTTAGTTATTAGATTTATCTAACCTTTCTTCTTGAAGAAAAGCCAGTTTTCGGGATTTTCCTCCGGCTGGAACCTAATTAAAACGTACTTCCCCGCGAGCATCTCGCCATCTAAATCAACTATTATCTCGTCTTCCCTCCACTTGACAGGTTCGTAAGACCCGCGGTCCCATAGCGAAACCGTCCCGCCACCATAACGATCCTCCTCTATCTTTCCCTCGAAAAAAACATAGTCCAAGGGATGGTCCTCAGTCTCGATTGCCAACCTCTTCTCGGAAGGGTCACGTGATGGGCCCTTCGGTATCGCCCAGCTCTTTAGAACTCCTTCTTTCTCTAACCTCAAATCATAATGCAGATTGGTTGCGTCATGTTTCTGAATGGAGTATTTTAGCTCACTCATTTTTATATCACCATAATTTATGCCCCGCTAAAGAACTAATTTGTTTTCGGTTATTTTAGTTTCAGAAAAATTAGATGAAAATAATTTTACGTTATGGGTGTACAGTAAAAACGGCCCTTATTGCTGTGGGGAATAAAAACCAATAGAAACCTCCTCTAAGTCCCCTAACATATAGCAACATGGAAAAAACAATGAATACTAGAAAGGAAAAACACAGCGAAAATGGAAAGACGAGGTCCTGATAAAAATGCTCGAAATAGACGGATCCAGGGGGGAAGGCGGCGGATCGGTGCTGAGGTTTTCGTTGGCGCTCTCGGCCGTCAATAAGGAGCCGATAAAGGTAAGCAACATCCGCGCCGGGAGATCAAATCCCGGCCTCGGAAACCAGCACCTAGCAGCAGTGAGGGGATTAAAGGAACTCACGAACGCTGAAGTGAAAGGCGACAGGAAAGGATCTCGGGAAATAACTTTCAAACCAAGGAGCATACAGGGAGGAAAAATAGAAGTCGAAATAGGAACGGCCGGCAGCACCACCCTAATTCTGCAGGCTCTCATGATCCCCGCATGCTTCGCCAACGAGACGGTAAGGTTCGAAATAACGGGAGGAACGGACAATCCGTTCGCACCGCCGATCGATTACCTCAAAAACGTAACACTTCCGCTGCTGAGAACAATGAGATTGCGAGGAGAAGTACGACTGATTCGCCGTGGACACTACCCGAAGGGAGGAGGTAAAATAGAGGGAGAGATAGAACCCAACAGAGAATTCGAGAATTTGAAGCTGACCGATCCAGGGGAAGTTGCCTCAATATACGGGAGATCTCACTGCGTGAAACTTCCAGGACACATAGCCAATAGACAGGCAAAGGCCGCAAGGGAAGTTCTGAAAAGAGAGGGCTACGAAGCGGATATAGAGGAGGAATTCTACAAAAAATCCGAGGACCCGCATCTATCCCCCGGTACAGGAATAGTCCTATGGGCAAGGACTGAAAAAGGCGCAATAATCGGTTCCAGCTCTCTCGGGGAAAAGGGTAAACCCGCCGAAGAGGTTGGAAAAGAAGCAGCCGAGGACCTTATAAAACAGGTAAAAACCGGTTACTCCTTCGACAGGTATATGACCGATCAGATAATCCCCTATCTCGGCTTGGCAAAGGGGAACTCCAAGATAACTTCAAGCGAAATTACGCTCCACGCGACAACAAACGCAAGGCTCGTCGAAAAGATTCTAGACGCGGAGATAAAAGTAGAAGGCAGCGTAGGTGAGCCGGGAGAAATAAAAACAGTTGGAAAGACCTCCTAGATAAAACCATTTTTTCTCCTTTTACTACTCCCCCCGCTTAACCAGTCCAGGGCAAAGCCTGGAACAAAGAACCATATTCGTAATAGCAGTGCTCTGGCATCTCGGAGTCGGTGTCCTAATTCACTTGCTGGATAAAAGGCGGAAAGGAATGCCTCTCTCAAGGCTCCTGGTAATGGTAGAGAAGGAGCTATGTCAAATGCTCGTCGAAAAAATCGATTCCCTACCTGCGGAAAAACGGAAGGGCTCATCCCTAGAAAAATGGAAAAATGAAGCGGAATGCCGACTTGCGAGGTTAAAGGATGTCGAATCCGATAGATAGACTCCTGGACGAACTGGACAGGTTTCTCTCACTCAAGCCCTCCCAGATATCCAAGGGGAAAAGCGTATCGGGGAAAATCAGAGAACTCTCCAAGGAAGTTGCCTCGCTTCCACGCAACAAGGATCTGAAAAGCGAAATCAAAGATGCGAAACTAAGGGCAGGAGGGCTAATTTCAAAATTCCATGATGACGTGGAACGAAGCCAGGAGGGAGCTCTTGATTCCGAGTGGAAGAAAATCGCTGAAAACGACATGAAGAGGCTAAAGGACGAGTTAAGAATCTTAAAGAGCCTCATTGAGAAAAATGCCGAATCTCTGACAAATGAATTCTACGAGAAAGAATACGGCTCAAGCTTCGAAGCTCTTCTAAGCGAAATCGAGGAATTCGACGAATTCGACCAGGTGTTGAAATCAAAGTTCAGAAGAAAAGTAGAGAAAACTGAGAGAGAAAAAATGGACCAGTTTTCATCCGAGATAAACAGATTATCCAGATACATCCTCAGAATAAAGGAGGTAGATTGCATCGATCGATAACTCCGACAGGGAAAAGGTGCTATCAGCCCATGGGGAGTGGATAAACGGCCTCAAGGAAACCACGGAAATAATGAAAAAGGAGATTTCGAGGCTTGAAAAAAGAGTTTCAATTCTGGAAGAAGAAATATCGGAATTACATGAACGAAGAAGGGAACTGGAGTCCCATATAAAGAGGACAGAGGCGCCCGAAACCAAGACCCACTCGGAAAACGAAAATTCAGGAAGAGGGGGAGAAGCTTGAACCATAACCTGATAAAAAGCGGGGATAAAAGGATTCTCCAGTTCGATTGCAAAAGCTGTAGCGAAACCCCCAGCCTCGCAAACTCAAAAAAATGTAGAAGCGAAACGATGAGGGGGCTGGAAAATTACGTTGGAATAGATAAGGTAAAGCTGAAGGGGAGATACATCAGGGAATACGGCGAGGAGGACCTGAATCGTATCCGAGAATACATAGAAGCGGTCAAAGATGCAAATTATATAGCTCTGAAAAACTTATCGCCCACGGATTGCGATAAATGCGTGGAAAAGAGGAAATCTAAAACGGAGGAAATTTGGTCCAAATTGAGGGAAAGCCCTTCCCATGGGTTACATGAACTCAAAAAAACTTACGAAAGGGTCATGCACAGATCGGAACAAGGACCGAAAAAATGCAGGTCTTGCAGAAAGGATTTTTCCAAGGATGGGTTAAGAAAGGCCCTCGAAGTTATATCGAACACGGTAATAGGGAGCAAGAGCAGGGAAGAGAAGCCACTCGAAAACTTATTCCACCCCACAATGAGGCCGAGCTTTTTGAACTCCCGGATAAGGTTTAGACCATCCGGAGACGTGAAGTTAGTTTCCAGCTATGAAATCGAGGGTAACCAGGTGAGGATATATTATTCCGAGGAAAGGCTCGAACACATTTATTTTTTGACTCCCCCTGAATACAGACTCCCGCCCGAAAAGGTAGAAGCGATTAAAGAGGTCAAAGGTGAGCTCCTAAATAAATCGGGGAATCTCGATTCCGATCTCGCAAGGGAGGAAATCGAGAAGAGGAGCAGAAAACTGTTGAGAAAAATTGCTCTCAGGGAAGGTACGGACCTGAATAACTCAGAAATAAAAGATCTCTCCAAATCCTTGGGAAAGTTCACGGCCGGACTGGGAATAATCGAAACCATCCTCTCGGATCCAAAAATCCAGGACATATACGTCGACGCACCCCTTGGAGACGCTCCCCTCTACTGCTATCATCAGGAGGTGGAACAGTGCGTGACGAACGTCCTTCTAAACCCCGAGGAAGCCAAAGTGATCAATTCCAAACTCAGAGATCGGAGCGGCAGGCCCTTTTCCGAGGCAGACCCGACGCTAAACCTTAACTTCGGGAACGTTAGGGTGGCGGCAATCCGAAAACCCCTCAGTCCCGATGGGCTCGCACTAGCAATAAGAAGGCACAAATCGAACCCGTGGACACTTCCCCTCTTCGTCAACAAGGACTTCATGACACCTGAAGCCGCCGGTCTCCTCAGCCTCCTGGTGGATTCGCAGTGTTCCATGCTCATAACGGGCAGTAGGGGGGCAGGCAAAACTTCTCTGCTAGGAGCTCTCATGACAGAACTCCTCCCGAAATTCCGAATCCTATGCATGGAGGACACATCGGAGCTCCCGGTGCAAAAACTTCGCTCCCTCAATTTCAAGGTACAGAGGCTTCGAACGCGTCCTTCCAACTCCAGGATGCAAATCGAGATGAGCGCGGAGGATGCCCTAAGAGCCGCACTGAGACTTGGAGAGTCCGTGTTGATAATGGGGGAGGTCAGAGGGCCCGAAACGAAATCGCTCTACGAGGCCATGAGAGTGGGTGCCGCCGGCAACTCGGTCCTCGGTACGATACATGGATCCACAGCAAAGGACGTATATGAAAGAGTAGTTTACGACCTCGACATACCACCTTCCTCCTTCAAAGCTACCGATGCAATCGTAGTCGCGGCACCGATAAGAAAAAAGGGTGGATCGAAAAGAATCAGGAGACTGACCCAGATCAGCGAAGTCAGAAAGGGCTGGAATGAGGATCCCTTATCCGAAGATGGCTTCGCAAATTTAATGAAATACGATCCCGAAGAAGACGGAATTAAACCAACCAAGGTCCTTCGTAAAAACAGTTCCCACCTTCTGAAGTCAGTGGCCGAGAGCTGGTCGATGAAACTATCGGAAATCGTCGATAATATCAGACTTCGGAGCAGAATTCAGAAAAAACTAGCCGAAATGGGATCCGACCAAAAGGAAATCCTGAGCGCGGAGAACGTGGTCAGATCGAATCTGAACTTTCACCGAGTCCTGGAAGAAGAAACAGTTAATGGGGGACCCAATTACGATAAAGTTTATCGAAGGTGGGAGGGTTGGGTGGAGGAGAATCTGACTTGAACTTCGACGAGATTTACGCCTCCCTCTGCAGGAGGGTCGGCAAAATGGAACGCCTAAAAAGGGCCCAAAATCCTCCCGAAGAACTTCGAGAAAACATAAGGTTCGCAAACCTTAACGTAACAGGCGAGGAAGTTACGGCCCTGTGCCTCCTGGCAGGGCTTTCCTCCTCAGCGATAGTGGCCGCGTTCACTGCACTGACAGTTCCAAAGTTTGGAATTTCTTTAATCCACCCGGTGATCCTACCGATTCCGGCGCTTATCTACATCAGTCTCGGCTGGTATCCGAGCTGGAAATCAGAGAAAAAAAGAAGAAGTATAGCGGGGGGCATCCCAAGGCTGGTTAGCCACCTTAGCGTGGCACTAAAAATAAACCCCAATCTTGAGAGAGCATCGAGATTCGCCGCCGAAGGAATTCAAGAGTCCATTAACGAAGGTTTTCGGGGCGAGCTTTGGAGGGCCGTCTTGAGGGACCACCTCGACTACAGAAGGGCTCTGGACAGCTTTGGAAACTTTTGGAGGGGTAAATGCGAAGAACTAAAAAAATCCATCGATCTCATCAAAAGCTCGCTTCGGGAGAGGAACGAAAATATTAGAAAAAAGGTGCTGGATCAGGCTCTTGAGACGAGCTTCGAGGGAATCCAAAAGGAGATGGATCAATTCATATCGAACCTGAAACTCCCGACCACGATTGTGTACGGAGTGGGAATACTTCTACCCCTGATACTAGTTTCAATCCTGCCTGTGGTATCCTCCATGGGCGTGGGCATCAACGCAATGCAACTCGGATTCCTCTACTGCCTGATTTTGCCGTTGTCCGTCTACCTGATTGAAAGATACAGTCTGAACAATCGCCCGGCGGCCCTCGATCCTCCGGACGTCGGACCCTCGAAACTGGGGTGGAAGTCAGCTGTTCCTTTTGGCGCCCTGTCCATCATTCCCCTGGTTCACTTAGCCAACTTGACCGAAGAAACCGTGATTCTATCCGTGATCTGGGCCGTGGGAATGACCGTTTCGCTTTACTGCCACCTCAGCTCCCATGAGAACATAAAGGTTAGGGAAAAAAACGAACTTTTGTCCAGAGAACTCCCTGAAACGATCACCATCTTGGGAAACCACCTGAAGAGCGGGCGTCCAATAGAGAAGGCGCTCAAAGTTACAGGGAGGGACGCCAGAAAGAGCGAACTGTCCGAGATCTTGAAAAAGGCCGCCGTAAACATGAAGATGGGTGACATGGGAATTCGCCCGGCGCTTTTCGATCCCAATGATGGTGCACTGAGGCACGTTTGTTCCACTTCAATTAACAGCACATTCAAAATTCTAACCGACCTGGTCTCAAAAAACACGCAGGCCGCAGGACGAGCCCTGCTCGACAAGGCTGATCATCTCAGGAAAATCCGGAGCACAAAGAGGAAGCTCCGCAACTCGCTCCAGGAAATAACCGGCTCGATGAAATCGGTGGCCTTCTTCTTCGCTCCGCTCGTAGCTTCCGTAACGGTCCAACTGCAGCGAATCCTGTCAAAAAAATCCGTGGAGATACCTATTCTGGGGTCTGGCACGAAAATAAATAACGGGATGTTTCTCGGGATTATGGGATTCTACATCTTAGCCCTGACCGTCCTGATATCGGACTACATAGTGGAGATCGAGAGGGGTAACGACGGTCTCTTCAAAAGAAGGGTTATGGCGAAGGCCGTTCCAACAACCCTAACCGTTTTCACGGTGGGTATATTCCTTGGAAAGAGAATGCTGTCCTTCCTGCTATAAATACAGACATGAGAAAAAACTTAATTATACTGGTTAACGAAACTACCTATCGGCGCGACCGTAGTCCAGTGGCTTAAGACACCGGCTTGCCATGCCGGTAACCCGGGTTCAAATCCCGGCGGTCGCACCATCTTC
>JBKHIS010000077.1:0-4872 GCA_046538535.1 Hadesarchaea archaeon
TCCATGGATGGACCCACCAATTCCACGTCCAATTGACCGGAAAGTTCTTTATAAAGCTGAAAATGGGCCTCAGCTGCATGCCTCATGCTCTCGAACCTCCCCACGAATTCACCAGTCTCCTCAGAGAAAACGTCCTTGGTATATCTTTCCAGGATATTCCTCGCCTCTCCCGAATCCCTTACGACTATCTTCACATCCTCTCCGTACTCGGAGATAAGATCCTCTACGGAATCAACCGAAAGAAGGTTTCCATCCAGGATAATTCCGGCCCTATCGCTTAGTTCCTCCACCTCCTCCATATAGTGTGTAGTCAGCACAATAGTCACGCCTAAATCCTTTAGCCCCTTTATGGTGTCCCAAAGTTCACGCCTCGCACGCGGATCGAGTCCAGTCGTAGGTTCATCGAGAAACAGAACATCCGGATTCCCCGCCAAAGCCATGGCAATTCCCACCCTCCTCTTCATGCCACCTGAGAGCTCCTCAAAGTTCTTATCACTCTCCTCGCTGAGACCTAAATCCTCATATACCTCATCCAAGTTTTCACTCCTCCCATAAATGCCTCCCACGAGCTCAACATTTTCCCTTACCGTAAGTCTATCGAACGTATTAAACTCCTGAGGCATCACTCCTATTCTCTCCTTGACCTCCTCACTCTCCCCGACTACATCGTATCCAAAAATCTCCGCTTGTCCCTCGGTTGGATTTCTCAGGCACTCTAATATCTCAACCGTAGTTGTCTTGCCCGCCCCGTTTGGTCCAACCAATGAAAAGATCTCCCCCCTATGAACATCAAAGCTAACGTGATCCACGGCAACCAAATCATCGTAGATCTTAGTCAGATCATTGACTTGTATCACGCCCCCCTCCATTATATCGAACCAATGGGGAAATGAAGTGAATCTATAAAAGTTTTTATAGAAAAATTTTGACTAAAAAACGGGAAATAATACTTATCCATAATCAAAACAAACGAATCCGTGTATCCGAAAAGGATAAGAAATACAAGCTTGTTCATAGCATAACGGTTCCTCGTGGGCCCGTAGCTTAGTGGCAGAGCGCTCGGCTGATAACCGGGAGGTCGTGGGTTCGAACCCCACCGGGCCCATCCCACCTTTGGTTCGATACCCTATTCATAATGTCTACTGAGATAACTCGCCATACCGAATTCTTTATTGATTTCCTTGTACTTCACTATTGTCTATTCTCCCAGGCTCTTAATCCCAAGTTTGCTGAAATCAGGTTAGTTAGACCAAAATCAGTCATTTGAACAGATCACAAAACACATAATGTGAGATCAAAATCAATGACTCCGGATTAAAAAAGCCAAATTTGATGATTACGTGTGAGTGTCCGGATCGAAAACAGTTAACTGGGAGATGTTTTCGAGCCAAGATCCCCGATATTTCGCGTGGTTTACGTTTTTTCTTCTGGTGAATAACGGTCTTTTGAAAACATCAAGGTCTAAACTATCCAAAAGCTTTATTTAAACCTTTTACATACACTAAAATACAGGAATAGGAGGAATAGACCTTTAGATCGGGATGTTGGGATGTATAAGTCTCTAAAAAGGGAACGGAAAACCTGAAGATATTCCTTCGATAATCCGTTGGAGTGCTCGTCTCCCTCACATCGAGGCTGAGAGATGAAATGGGAGGAAAACAGAAACTTATAGCTTACTCCTCCCCCCGGCGCTTCACTTTCAGTTCGAGTCCCGCCATAAAAGTGGGTCCGCACCACACGTTTTGGTGGGGCCATGACGCTAGATTACGAACACAAGATAGACCGGCTCAAGGAAGTCCTCCATCAGGGTTTCCCCATATTCCATCTCTAGTGTAGCCTTTCTCAGCATTCAATCAAACTGGCTTAGAAATAGCTTTAAAGCTTACCGAAGAAAGGGCCGTAAATTTCCGGCACAAACCTAAAGAAATCGAAGTACTATCTTTTTTTGGTGGTAGCCTGGGAGTAATTGAGGTAGAAAGTCTGACCAAATACTATGGAAACACTAGGGGAACGGAAGATTTGAGCTTCGAAGTAGAAAAAGGAGAGATTTTCGGATTTCTCGGCCCGAATGGAGCCGGGAAGACCACTACGATCCGTAACCTGCTCGGTTTTTTGAAGCCCACGAGTGGAGTTGCTCGCATATTCGGAAAGGATGTTCGGAAAAACACTGTGGAGATAAAACGGAACGTTGGATACATCCCAGGGAATCTGAATCTCTACGGAGGCATGACGGGCAAAAACTTTCTGGACTACTTTGACTCTCTGAGGGATTCCGATATGTCCATGCTGGACGAGTTATTGGAAACGTTTGAGCTTCCGCTCGATAGAAAAATAGAGGGATACTCATCCGGGATGAAGCAGAAGCTGGCCATTATCCAGGCCTTCATGCATGGACCGGAACTTGTAATCATGGATGAACCAACATCGGGACTGGACCCATTGATCCAACAGAAGTTTTACGAATTTTTGAGAGGGGAAAGAGACAAAGGCAGGACTATGTTCTTCTCCTCCCACATCCTGAGCGAGGTGGAAAAGGTCTGCGACCGAGCGGGAGTCATCCGCGACGGCGAACTCGTCGCCTTGGAGGGAATCGAGGATCTCAAAAACAAGAGAGGGAAGATCGTCAGGGCAAGGATAGAGGAAAAAATCGAGGAGTTTGAAGGGCCCGAGGACATGGAGGTAGAGGACGATTGGCTACAGTTCGTTGTTACCGATGACATTGATCGATGGGTGAAGGAGTTAGCAAACTACACGATTCTCGATTTGGAGATCAAAAAATTCAGTCTCGAGGACATTTTCATGCATTACTACGAGGAGGGAGAAGATGACTAGTCGGGCCAAGCTGAAGATAGCGTTGGAGACCGCCAAGGACAAGTGGAAGATGGCCCTTCTCCTGACACTGATCTTCATGGGTTTTTCGGCGATGTACATCGGCATTTATCCCGCGTTTGAGGAGTCCCTGGAACAGTTCACCGAAATGCCGATGGAATTCATAAGGGGCTTTGAAAACATGGGGACATTTACCGGCTACCTGAACATAGAATTATATCAGATATTTTGGATCCTGATTTTACCGACACTAATCGCCTATATTGCGGCCTCTTTAATATCGGCGGAGATTGAGGCGGGAACGATCGACATGCTGATGGCTAATCCGATTTCCAGAAAGCAAATAGTACTGGAAAAATTCTTGGGCCTGGTGCCCTTGGTTCTGACGGTGAACTTCGCCACCATGGGGACGGTTTACGGGATGGCCTCTCTCATAGGCGAGGAAATCAGCTTCACCCACCTACTCCTAAACCACCTCTGGTCGGTCCCCTACTTCATGGCTATAGTTAGTATAAGTCTGCTCGTTTCTACGATTATAGATAAAAAAATGAGGGCCAGCATCACGGCAATGGCGATAGTTATAGGAATGTACCTCATGGAATCAATCGCTCAACTCGTTCCGGAGTACGAGAAAATCGGGATGATGTCGCTGGTTCGCTACTACGACCCCTCGGACCTGCTCCTAGAGGGAGAGATGAGTACCACCGGGCCGATTGTGCTAACCCTCGTTTTAATCGCCGCCCTGACATCAGCAGTGATTAATTTCGAACGGAAGGATATTACTTAGATCCGCCACCGATCAACAAAATCGTGAATCGGCGCTTGTAATTAACAGAGGCGCCCGCTGAACGCTAGATGGATTTCAAAATAGTAACCAGGCGGCGAGTAAACCAAATAAGATACTGTAGATTACCATTTCCAGTTCAATCTTCCAAAAAGCCTCCTTCTGCACGTACTGCTTTTTTAAGTATACGAATCCTTCGATATTTATGAAAGGGGCCGCGCTCGCTAAATCTGTATATATGAACATCAAGCCAGCGAAAAATGCAAAACGTAGAGCGAAGGAAAGCTCTCCCAAAGAATCTAGAATAGGATAAAGGACGACCGACATCAGAAAAACCTTAATCTAAATACTTTCAAGATTTTCCAATAACCTTTCTAAATATCCGCTTAACCTTTCTTTTTCCTCTTTGCTGAAACCCTTCAGCATTATCTTTTCTACTCTTGTGTCTATCTCCCTTATCGCTTTTTCAGTTTTTTTCCCTTTTTCAGTAAGGTAAATCAAAGTTGCCCTTCGGTCTTCCGGATCCTTTTCCTTCCTTAGATATCCTTTTTGAGACATATTGTTGATTATTTTGGACATCGTGGACTTTGAAATCGGCAGATCTTCTAGTATCTCTTTCTGAGTGACGCCGTCCCCTCCCTTTACCAGCCTTGCCAAAACGGGTAAATCCCCTCTGTTAAACTCATAAGGTCCCGCCATCAGACTTATGGCCTCAATAAGCTCCTTGTGTACGCGGTGATACAGATTGAAGATTGTGTTTTCATCTCCCATGCCGCATTTCACCAATTTTTAAGGCCGAACTCGGATTTCGCCAATCCGCTGGCTATATTTATCACTATCTGACATCGGGACTGGTTCCTCGCCTGATCATATAAACCGCCAATCCACCGAAAACCAAGATAAAGACCGAGAGCACTGCTACCGCCGGAACGATTGCATTCCAAATACCCGTGAAACTCGTCACATCGACAACGGTCATCACATCCTCCCCCAAAATAATCGATCTTGCGGCATCTATCCCATACGTAACGGGGTTGAACTTAGCAAATGTTACTATCCAATTGGGCACAGTTTCTAAGGGAAGAAAGGCACTCGAGAGAAATAATAGCGGGAACATTATAGGCATCATTATCGACATCATTGTCTCGCTGTCTTGAGTGGCCATCGCAACAGAGGTAGTAACCGAGATATAAAACAGTGCAAACAGAATACCCACACCGATAATCCCGAGTGCACCTAGAAAACCTGTCACAATCCCA
>JBKHIS010000027.1:0-15104 GCA_046538535.1 Hadesarchaea archaeon
TCTACTCCGAGAACGGATCCACGATGCCCAATCTTTTCTCTCGCGATCTGAAGCCAAGCGCCCGGAGCGGAGCCCAGATCAACTACTACATCACCACGACCAATCAAGTTGTATTTTCTATCCAGTTGAGATAGTTTATAAGCAGCACGCCCCCTATATCCTTCCTTTTTTGCCTTTTTGTAAAAATGATCATTCTTCCTCTTTCTCTGCCATCTCTTTCCCATACGGCTACCACTCCTCAGGAACTAAATTTACTTCTTCAAACGAAGATTTTACTCCCTCAATCAATCTTGTTTTGGACTTGGAAAAAAATAAGTGACTCCTACAATCGCAGTCGGTTGCCCCAAAGTGTTCAATCATAGAAAACTTTTCCGAAATTCTTCCGGCCAGTTCACACTCCTTTCTCTTATCGCTTTCACCAAAAATCGCCAATTCTATTTCGGAGTGATATAAAAGGTAATCTATGTGCCAGTGCAAATTCTTTTCCTCACTAAAATGTCTTTTTACTCTACCCTCAAGAGACCTCATCGCGGATCCAACGTATGCATAGGCGCCCTCACAGAATTTTATCTGACCTAAAGCCCCTACTTTTATCTTAAAATCCTCTGCTAACTCAATTATCAGCGTGTAGGTACCCTTCATTATATCAAAATAAATAAAGAACCAAATAGGATAAAGATATCTATATTGATACGTCTAGGTCCAGTTTTTCAACTAACTCCTTATATCTATTTCTAACCGTAACCTCCGTAACATGTGCTACTTCAGCAACCTCTCTTTGTGTTTTTCTCTCCCCTTCCATGACTGCTGCAATATATAGTGCAGCAGCAGCTATTCCAGTCGGACCTCTACCCGAAGTCAGCTTCTTCTCCTGTGCCTTTTTTATTAGCTCTATAGACTTTGTACGGACTTCTCCGGAAACGTCAAGCTCGCTGCCAAACCTTGCCACGTAATTCGCCGGGTCTATCGGAGACAGGTGAATATCCAGTTCACGTGTAATGAAACGATAACTTCTACTGATCTCTTTCTTATCAACTCTACTTACTTCAGCAATTTCCTCCAAAGTTCGCGGCATCTGAGTCTGCCTACATCCGGCATAAAGAGCAGCGGAAGCCACTCCCTCTATAGACCTCCCCCTAATCAAGTGATTTTTAACCGCATCCCGATAAATCATTGCCGATACTTCACGGACGTTCCTAGGCAGACCTAGTTGAGAAGACATCCTATCCATCTCTGAAAGGGCAAAAGCAAGATTTCTTTCCGTGGCATCGGAAACCCTAATCCTCCTCTGCCATTTTCTCAATCGATACATCTGAGATCTTTTTTCCGGAGATAAACTTTTCCCTCTGCTATCCCTGTTCTTCCAGTCTATCTTCGTGGAAAGCCCCTTATCATGGATAGTATAAGTCATTGGAGACCCACTCCTGCTCCTTTCATCCTTTTGTTCCTGATCGAATGCCCTCCATTCCGGACCTCGATCCTTTATCTCTTCCTCTAAAATTCGTCCACACTCTTCACAAATAACGATATTTCTTTTGTAATCCCTTACCACTGTGCTGCTCTCACAATTAGGACACTTTCTATCTAACTCCTCCTTGGCAGCTTCGGGCGAATGCTCTGATTTTGGTTCAGACACAATATCTCCCCCCAGTTCGAAACAAAAAAGGAATGAGGGCTTTTTATTTTTAAGTTTTTCGAAACTAATAAAAAGTGTTGTTTCTAATTACTTATATAGATTTTTCAGATCTTCGAAAATTTAGGAAGACAGACCCTGACGAACAGCACATCAACAACTCTGGCCAAATGTAAATCTCAGCAATCAAGAAGCAGGAATAGAAAAAACTATTGAAAATTTACAAAAATATCGAGAAAACATCGAAAAAATAATCAAGGCGATGAAGAGATAATTTCGCTACCTTCATCCACCGAAATCTTTGCTGGGAGCGGGAGCTTCATTCTTGCTCTTCTAAGAGCCTCTCTCCCAGTCTTGTAAAATTCCTCCGGAACTTGAACCGTAAAGATTTTCTGACCACGTGAAATTCTAGCCGCTAAACTAACAGGTCTGCCAAAGGCCTTTCTCATACCATCCGATATTCGGTCAGCTCCTGCACCCAGCGCCATAGGGTTTTCTCTAAGTATCTGATGTGGGTAAACTCTAAGTCTAAGGTAATAATTATCCTTTCCAGCAGTCTTTTCAAGAAACCTATTCGCTGACACCCTCGAGGATTCCAACGCATTATGTCTAATCTGACCCTTTTCCTCTGAGATAAGCGATATCTTAATTGGAAAATCATTTTCGGAATTTCCGGCCTCGAAAAAAGTTATTCTGGAACCAGGGATACCAGTTATAAACTCTTTTCGTGTGTATGCAGGCCTATCCTGCTCTCTGTATGAACTCGCTGGTTTTTCAGGCATGTTCTCTACCTACGGTAAGAAGAAAATCCTCAACGTTTATATTTGTAATGGTAATTAATCTTCGGGAACTATTCGTTCCAAAATAAAATCCGCCAAACTTCAATTACTCCTTCTTCCTGCCAATCCCTCTTCCTTTAACCTTTCAAAAATTCTATCCTTCGGAGGAGTCTCCTCTAACGGCAGACGAAGGGTCTCACCACGATACCAAGCTTCATAAAGAGCAAATACTATTTCCTGAGTCTTCCTCCCATCCACCCCATCCGGAGAGGGTGATTTATCCTTTCTTACATAATCCACAAAGCTATCAATTTCCCTCTTGTAATGATAGTGAGAAAAATCAAGCATATCTACCTCAAAACAAATATCCTCCCAAGCGTTTGACTCACCATCAAACACCCTAACCTCCGGAGGAGCAGGATTCTTCCAATCCGGAATAGTAAACATAATGGCCCCGTCCGTACCATAAATCCCACAATTCTCGATCTGACCCGGATAACCAGTATCTATATTCTTGGAAGGCCCAAAAAACGAAGTCTCCACAGTAGCAATCGCTCCCTTCCCAAAACGCAAATTTGCAACTGCATGATCCTCCAAATTCATGCCCGGATCAACTATATTTACCTCCCCCGAAACAGACTCAACCTCATCATCAAGTAAATATCTAAAAGCATCCACCCAGTGCTCCAATTCTTGGAAAACACCACCACCACCCTTCAATGTATTTCTCCAACTATTTTTCCAAGCGGACAACATTTCAGAATTCATGAAAAAAGTCCAATGCGAAAACGCGTAATGAGGGATTCCAATTCGCCCCTCCTCAATAAGCTCCTTAACCTTTTTAACACCCTGATTATAACGCTTCTGAAATCCTAATTGAAGCTTTACATCATTCTCCTCAACAGCTTCCAACATTTCATCACATTGCTCCAAGGTAGCAGCCATAGGCTTTTCAAGAAGCACATTTACACCCTCCTCAATCGCCGCCATAGCATGTTCATAATGAAGAAAAGTAGGCGTAACAATGCTTACTAGATCCAAGTCCTCTCTCGAAACCATTTCCTCCACATCCATATAAACCCCATCCATCCCAAAATCCCTAGCAACACCTTCCGCAAGTTGCTTATCAGCATCCGCAACAGAAACAAGCTCTACATGTGGATTAGAATCATACCACCTTAAATGCATCAACCTTGCCGTCTTACCCGCACCAATCAAACCAGCTTTAAGCGAAGACAAGTGAATCAAAAAAATCTTTACACGAAAATTTATAAAAATTACCCGAAAAAATCCTTCACCAGTTTTTAACAACTCTATCACATAGTCAAAAATCCTAAACAGAACTCCAAAACCAAGTGACCTCTTCATCCTCACAGAAAAACCTTTGAAGATTTTCGAACTCACTATCGAGAGGACGCTCCTTCACAACAGAAAGATTAACAACACCTCCTCGAAAAGTTTTCTTAACCTTCTCCAAAAAACTCTCCGCCCACCGGTATGGACCTGCCTTATTCCCTCTCACTATCTCATCCCTTTAGACCCATTTTAGGAGAGTCGATGAGACCAAACACCGAGTCATCGCCCATCCAATCCCTGATTGGGAAAGAATCCTTCCGGCTAAAAAAGATAAAAAATAAGAATCAACCGCGAAAAACGGGCTTCTAGACTCTAAAACAATAAATTTTATTTTGGCATCGCAAAAACTTCTTATGAAATATCCATGAATATAGCTATTGCCCAGATAAATCCAACCGTGGGTGCCTTAGAGGAAAATGCAAAAAAGATTGAAAATCTCCTAAAGAAATCAGAACAAAAATCAGATTTAATCATCTTTCCCGAACTTTCGATAACAGGATATCCACCTCAAGATCTCTTATTTAACGAGGAGTTTGTGCGGAAAAATGAGGAAGTATTACTAGAGCTCGTGGAAAAAGAGTTTAAAATCAGTGGAGTTGTTGGATTCGTTGAGCTCGAGGAAGACAAATTGTACAATTCAGCCGCCGTTTTCTCTAATGGCAAAGTAATTGGTAAAGCAAGAAAAACTCTTCTCCCCACATACGACGTTTTCGATGAAGAGAGATACTTCACACACCAAAACGAGGATGAAATAGAACCTATTACAATCAAAACGGAAAACGGAACATATAAGCTCGGCGTTGAAATCTGCGAAGACCTGTGGGACGAAGATTATGATATAAAGGTTTCTGACATTCTTGCAGGAAAAGGAGCAGACATAATAATAAATCTCTCGGCCTCTCCCTACTACTCAGGAAAAATCTTTGAAAGAAAAAGTTTGCTGGAAGAAAAAGCGAAGAAAAACAAAATTCCAATAATATATGCAAATCTAGTAGGGGGACAAGACGAACTTGTATTTGACGGATTCAGTATGGTGGTGAACGCCTCGGGAGATTTAATTTCCTTCGGAAAACAATTCAAAGAGGATTTTTTCTCTATAGACCCCTTCACAGATTTTGACTCAAAACAAATTCCCGAATATGATGAAAGAGCAGAAATCTACAACGCTCTCGTCCTGGGCTTAAGAGATTATTTCAGGAAAACAGGATTTAAGAAAGCCGTACTGGGATTAAGCGGAGGAATAGACTCTTCACTCTCAGCATGTATTGCTACAGAGGCTCTCGGAAGCGAAAACGTCATAGGAGTGTCCATGCCCTCCCGCTATTCAAGCGAACACAGCAAGACCGATGCGAAGAAACTAGCGAACAATCTAAATATTAAATTCGTAAAATTTCGCATAGAAAAAATATTCAACGCCTATAAAGAAACTCTGAAGAAACCCCTCTCCGAAATTAGGTCCGAGTACAAAATACGAAAGGAAGACGACGATCCAGTGGCAGACGAAAATCTCCAACCTCGATCCAGGGGAAATTGCCTTATGGATATATCAAATAGACTCAGAAAACTCGGCATATTAGTGCTAAATACAGGCAATAAGACTGAACTTGCTCTCGGGTACTGCACACTTTATGGGGATATGACTGGTGGAATCGGAGCGATCGGTGATCTTAGCAAACTTCAGGTCTACGAGCTTTCTAGATATGTTAATGAAAAGGAAGGAAGGGAAGTAATCCCAAAAAACGTGTTGGAAAAAGAGCCCTCTGCAGAACTTAAACCTGACCAGACAGACCCATTCAACTTCAAAATTGTTAGCCCGCTTGTTGATGAGATAGTCGAAAACAAGAAAAGCAAGAAAGAACTGATCAACTCCGGATACCCAAAAGAAACCGTCGAAGATATCTACCAGAGAATCAAGAATGCAGAATATAAGAGACGCCAAATGCCGCCGAGTATAAAGATTACCCCACAAGCATTCGGGATCGGATGGAGAATGCCAATAGTAAACGACTTCGATGGTTAATTTCAGCTCTCTCTGCTATTCGTTATTATCAAAATCAATTAATGCACTTTATAGAGAAATAGTCCTTAAAGACATTTACAATATCACATCATAACCAAATAGTGAAAGTTTAGGCGATTCAGTTGATAGATGAAAAAATAAAGGAATTTGCTAAGTCAATCAAAAACGAGAAAGTCGAAGAAGCAGAGACTGTTCTAAATCAAATAAAAAAAGATAGAAGAGAAGGATTATCGGAAAAACTTGAACAGGTGGAGGGAATCAACTCACAGGTTATTCAAGAGCTTCAAATGAGAGGCTATAACACCCTAGACAAACTGGCGGACGCTCCTCTGGAAAAACTTGTCAAAGTCCCAGGCTTAGATAAAGGAAAAGCAAAGGATATTCTTAAATCCGCGAAAAATCACATTGTAAACTCTCTCAAGAAATTACCAGGAGTGGGAGAAGATACAGCTGTAGAACTGTTAACCAGGGGTTATACCTCATTAAGCGATCTAGCTAAATCAACTCCAGAAGATCTGACAGAAATACCTAATATAGGAGATAAAGGAGCCAAAGAAATCATCAAATACGCAGAAACAGAATCCATCACAAAACTTGAGGACCTTCCGGGAGTTGGAAAGGAAACCGCCGAGGAAATGAAGAAAAAGGGATTCAACTCTATGAATGCGATAACCGAATCCTCCGTAGAGAAACTCACAAAAATACCGAACATAGGTGAAAGAGGAGCCTCAAAAATAATAGAATATGCTAGAGAACATCCCAACGCCAAAGTAGGGGACTTGCCCGGAGTCGGTAGGGAAACCGCAAAGGAAATAGAGAAACATGGGTATACAGCCCTCCGATATGTAGCAGAGTCAACAGTAGATGAACTTACAGAAACACCAAATATCGGAGATAAAGGAGCTAGGAAAATATTGAAAAACGCCAGAGAAAGAATCGGCGGTGATATCAGAGAATTAAAAAACATAGACTCCGACACAGCAGAGGAAATTGAAAAACACGGCTTCCGCTTCATTGAAGATATCGCTAGTTCCTCCGTAGAAGAGCTAATAAAAATCCCTTGTCTACGAGAAGGAAAGGCTAAAAAATTATCCAAATCCGCTGAAAAAATCATAGAAAAATCCAACGCAGGGGGAAGTGGTTACATTAAGGCTCTCGAGGGGATTTTAAATGGATTGGATTCGAACCACGAACTAACTCTGTCTCAGGAAATATCTGAGAATAAACACTCAGAGAAAAAATTAGAAAATATAAGAGAACGCATGAAAGAAAGATCCTCCCAAGAATTCAGACCCGCTGAGGAGCGAAGCTACAACGAAGCCTGGGTAGAGGTTATAACAGCTATTATTGAGTTGAAAAGAAGTGAGGGAAATTAATATTTTTTATGTAATTTCTATCATGATTTAGCTAATTTAGGATTAAAGATCACAAAAAGCGAGTTTTAAAAATAAAACCTAAAAATCTATTCCTCTTCACGTAAAAATAGAAAATCGGTGTAAAAATGGAGACTTCTCTTAAAATTGGTGAGATATCTGGGATCCCAATAAAGCTGCATTTTACTTTACTAATAATAATAGGATATATCACCTGGTCCATAGGAAACAACTTATTTCAATTAGCCGAAATCCTTGGCTTGAGTCCGCCTTCCGTCTCCCCGGGCTTAGAAAGCTATTTTGTCGGTATCATAATAGCTATAGGCCTTTTCACAAGTGTATTGCTTCACGAACTCGCTCACTCACTTACAGCGAGAAACATGGGGGTTCAAATAAAGGAAATTAGTCTATGGATTTTTGGAGGTATGGCTTCTATGAACGAAATTCCTAGGGATCCCAATTCAGAAATAAAAGTAGGCTTGATGGGTCCTTTAGCAAGTCTCGCCACAGGGGGGGTTCTTTTTTCAATCAGCATCATTTCCGGAGCCACCATATCATTTATCTTAAGCTATCTTGCATTTATCAACATACTTCTTGCTGGATTTAATTTGATACCAGCTTTTCCTATGGACGGAGGAAGAATCTTGAGAGCAACTTTAGCAAAACGAGACACATACATTTCCGCCACCAAAAAAGCCGCCAATATAGGTAAAATCTTTGCAATACTCATGGGGGTAGCGGGGATATTCATAAATCCATTTCTGCTAATTATAGCTATATTTGTATACATAGGAGCCGATAGAGAATCTCAGAGCACCATAATCCAGGAAGTTCTTTCGGATGTTAAAGCCAAGGATATAATGGCAAAAGAAGTAAAAACGGTTCCTCCTGATTGGACCTTACAGAAATTCATGAAAAACGTTCTCGACACAAAGCATACAGGATTTCCCGTGGTTGAGAACAATAAAATGATCGGGATAATCACGCTTGGGGATGTCAGAGAAATTCCACAAAAGGAATGGGAGGGACTTAGGGTCAAAAATGTTATGGAAAAAGATGTAATCTCCTTTTCACCCCAAAGCAGAGCCAGCGAACTTTGGCAGAAAATGGCCAGCGAAAATGTAGGCAGATTCCCCATATTATCAAATGATAATCCGTTAGGAATGGTAACTCGAACAGATATTATTAGAGCTTTTCGAAGACTCAGTGAAATACGCAATTAATTTTTCTGATAGTAAAAATAAAGATTACCTCTCAATAATTAAACTCTCCTCTTTGAGGAAAAAATCCAGTTTTAAGTTCCTGGTAGAATATCTCCGAGCGCTGCACCAATCGAGGCACCAAAAAGCGGAATACTTATTCGACACATAGCCAACCAAGGGGCCCCCAATCGACCCTACCCTATATAGTCATTAAGAACGCTGATACCATCAAAGAAATACTCAAAACTCCGATGACCCTCCTAGGAATTATACCAAAATGGGGTTTGTAACCTGAACATTTTGTATATCAGCAAAGTAAAATATGTTATTTATAATCAATATACTGCCCAAAACCATAATTAAAAATACGATGGGGTTCCTTGCGATGAAGTTTCCAATATCTACGACCCCATCCTCCAACACAATAGGTATACCAAAAATCAAGGCCCCGATAAAAGCCTCCGCAGCATCTCTAAAGTCAAATCCTATTATAGGTTTTCCGAAAACCTCCGAAGAACCAGAAACATGTATCAGGTCTATTGCCTCTTCCACCAACTTAGATTTCTCCGAATCCGAAAGATCACCCTTTAACTTTTCCAGATTCTTAAAAGCCCTTTCCTGAGCCTCCGAAGGATCCAAATCTTTCTCAGTGATTATTATCCCCAATTAGTTTATTCATATAAAGAGAAAAACGATTACTCGTAATATTCAAAAAGTAAAGCGTACAAGACCCTAACTAACACTTCGTCTCAGAGATTTCCCCAACCTTTCTCATAAATTCAAAAACAGCTTCATCAGCTATGCTGTATCTAATTTTACGACCCTCTCTCTTCTTATCCACAAGCCCACAGTTGTACAATCTTTTGAGGTGATGTGAGATCAGAGTTTGATCTTCTTCCAAATTTTCCATTATATCATTGACGCATAGCTCCTCTTCTTTCAAAAGCCTTAAAATTTTGTATCTAATCTCATTGGCAACACACTTTAAAACATCTATCTCCTTTCTCTCCGACTCATTCATCTGGAAACCCATTACTAGAAATACTTTCTCGTCTTATTAGCTATATCCACTAAAGTGAAAATTACCGTAAACTCAACTAAGACCACAACCTCATTAGCCAGAGCCCTACCAATCCTACTTCAAATACTGAAATCGTCACAGTAAGTTCAGGGTCAAAAAAGTTACTCATTCCAATCCCAGCGGCCTAAGCAGCAATCTCACGATCCCAAACCCAAAGATAAGACCACTCATACGCGATCGAAAATATCGTAAATTTTCATACTTGTCATAAATTAAGCTTATCCTGCAAAACAGCGGGAAAGGCTAAAAAAATTAAAAATAAAGTCCGATAACTCCCAAAGGATATGAAAAAACCGAAAATCGAAACCCTGATTGATATCATTGAAAAGAGTGGAGAAATACTTGTGGACAATTATAGAAAGAAAAAAAGAGTAAAACGGAAAGAAGACGACTCGCCCGTTACACCAGTTGACGTAAAGATAGGGGAATTTATAAGAGAACGCCTAGAAAAAATGACGCCTTCATTCTCCATTATTTCAGAAGAGTTAGAAAATCGAGAAAGAAAATCAAAATTCACATGGATAGTTGATCCACTAGACGGAACAACCAATTACATACACCATATTCCTATTTCTGCCATAATGGTCGCGCTTTGCAGAAGAAGATCACCGATTATGGGTGTGGTACACTTCCCACTTCAGGACCTAACCTATCACGCCGAAAAAGGGGAGAATGCATATCTAAATGGGAAAAGAATATGCGTTTCCAATATTTCACCTGAGGAAGGATTAACAATATTCGGGACCAAAATTCAGAAAAAAGAAGTTTGGAGTGCTCTCAGAAAGGCTAGAAACGTCTTTTCCGACTTTAGAATGCTAGGCTCCGCCGCAATGAGTCTGACCAAGGTAGCGGAAGGAAAAGCCACCGCTTGTTTCGAAGCTGGAATAAAGCCCTGGGACTACCTTCCGCCAAAAATAATCGTCGAAGAGGCCGGAGGCAAGGTAACCAACATCCATAATGAGGAAATAGACTGGGAAAGCAGAACCATTGTAGCCTCAAATGGAAAACAACACGATTCATTACTCAAAAGGCTTAGAAATTAAGCCTAATCCGAAAGTGATTCCAGTAAACCAGTTTACTAGGCTAATCTCGTATTATCGACTTAAGCGTCAATTTATGAGGAAATAGTCTTGAATTAGGTGAAAGAAATCAATCCTTACCACCATAAGATCAGAGTATGTCCTTTCGTTCGAAATATAGTACTGCAAAGAAAACAGATGCTAAAATCACTGCTATTAAAACCAAAGGATCCAAAACGCTAATTTTCCCACCCACAAGGGAATCCGAAGGATCAAAATAGTGAATAAGTGATATACTCCCAACCCCTTCGTAATCAGGAACAAGCTGAACAATTGATTCAAAGATATACATTGCAACAATAAATGCCATGCTTACAATGCTAGCCCTCATTTTTTTATCCAATATAACGGAGACCACTAAACTAATACTCACCACGGCAAGAAAATAAGGAATAGACCATAAATGAGTCAGGAGCAAGTGAGAAAAAACTATATTCTCTTCGATGGCAAGTGTCATAACATATACGGTACCCATAGTCGCAAAATTTACAGTAAAAACTAATGGAAACATCCCTAGAAACTTTTCCAGAACAACCCTTTTTCTAGAAATGGGATTCGCTAAAAGTATATCAATCGTACCGGACTCTACCTCTTCAGAAATAATTGACGCTGAAATATATGCCAATAAAGTAGAGAGAATCAAAACCCAAAAAATCTGATAGAGTTCCATATTTATATATCCCACAAATGTATCCATTGCCCCAAAACCCCTTATGAATTCAAATGGCATTGCAGTTAGTTGATCCAACGCGTCCTCAAACGAGGGATAAATACCAATGTACATAGCTGAAAATCCCATAAAAATGAAGGTCAACAGCGCAGTTATTTTCCATTTGTCCCGAGCTGTTTCCCTTGCAATGCTTAAACCAGGAAATGAATTCACTTTCTTTCCTCCTGGTAATAATATTGCATGAAAATGTCCTCAAGGCTGAATTTTTCGATCTCCATATCGATAATTTTGTGTTCCGACAGTCTTTTCACCCATTTATCAATATTACCGGAAACAACGAAACGTATCCATCCATCCCCCACTTCCATATCGCTCGGTCCGTCAAAATCCTCTGGGTTTCCCTCTAACCTAACTCTGAAAACACTGCCCCTCTTATTCTTCAGTGATTCTATTCCCTCCAAGGCAACGAGCTCCCCGTTTCGGATAATGCCGGCTCGGTCACACACCTTCTCAACCTCACTCAAAATATGTGAAGAAAAGAACATGGTTCGACCTTTTTCCCTCTCCGATCTCAAAAAATTATAGAACTTCTTCTGAACTAAAGGATCCAAACCAGAAGTGGGTTCATCCATTATAACCAGCTCCGGTCCATGCATAAATGCCTGGATTATTCCCAATTTTTGCTTCATTCCAGAAGAATACTCATCAATCCCTTTATCCAGTGGAAGCTCAAATATTTCTAGAAGATTATCCAGCATTGGCAGGGTCCCTTAGTGATCCAAGATAGTTCAAAAACTCCATCCCAGTCAAATCTTCATAAAGACTAAGGTTTCCAGGTATGTATCCAATTTTATTCTTTACTTCAAAGCAACCATTACCCACCTCACTCCCCAAAATCCTTGTCTTTCCACTAGTAGGATTTAAAAGTCCAACTAAAACCCTAATCGTTGTTGTTTTACCCGCTCCATTTGGACCAAGAAAACCGAATATTTCCCCGTCTTAACTTCGAAGTTTAAATTTTCGATTCCTTTAGTATCTCCATAATCTTTAGTGAGATTTTCAAGCTCTATTATCCCCACAAACTCACCAAAAGAAAATGAGCGATAAAGCTATTCAATCTTTTCAAAGTTTATTTGACAGGGAAATGGACAGCTAGGACTCGAGAAAATAAGCACAAACGCAGAAAAAAGAATCCAAAAAGTACTGTGTGAACAGGTGTAAAATCCAACTATCCTCCTGAAACAGGAGGGAATATTCGAACTTTATCTCCACTGTTCAATTCCAAATTAGGTTCCTCTTTATAGTCAATTCTTTTTCCGTTAACAGCTAAATTTATGTATTCTTTAAGCTTTTTACTCTTCTCATCAGCATATATTTCATCTTCAAGCTCTGAATATTGCTCGGTTAATTTTTCAAGAAGTTCCTTTAGAGTATTGGCGGAGATATTAATTTTGTCCTTGTTGACCTTCTCCCTTAAATTCGCAAACAAAGCCACTTCAACACTCATATTTTATTCTCCGATTACACTAAACTCAAACCTTTCTCCTTGTTGTTCCCCTTTATCACTTTTGGGTCCTCCATATCAACGACTATCAAAACACGGATACCATTTAAAGCAAGTTTTACTACCCAAAATAAGCGTGGATTCAATTATTAATCTTCTAAAACAGCCCTTACAGGCGATCCATCGCAACCCTCAATTTTTAGAGGGAGTCCAGTAAAATAGTAACTTCCCGGAGAAATATCTCTCAAATCCAAACCTTCTATAACTATTATTTCATTTCCAAGTAGAGCTTCATGAGAGGGCCTTGTGTTTCCATATTTTCCTATACCCAAGTAGTCAATTCCAACTGCCTCGTATCCATATTCAGATACTTTCTCACAGGCATTTTCACTAACATAGACATAATCCGTAGCGAACTTATTTTGAGAAAGAAGTTCAGAATTCTTTGTTTTGAGTAAAACTATCCTTTCCTCGCAATCTGGTACATCCTCCGCCTTAACCTCCTGTTTTCTATCTGTACAATCCACAACTCGACACTCCCCCCTCAGTTTAGTGATCTGAACTTTATCAATAGATTTCCCATCCCTCAAAAAATGTTTAGGGGCATCAACATGAGTCCCTGTATGAGAATCTAAGCATATCTGGGATTTTATAGAACCAGAAGATTCGGACCTAGTCCCCTCATCAATTTTGGGTTTAAGATCCTCCTTATCATCCCAACTTATCATATCTTCATTTATTTCAAGCGAAATATCATATAGCGTCATTCAACCACCTAAATCATTACTTACTATTTAAACACCAGGTGCCCAAAATAAATTAAATAAAAAAAGAAAAAAGGGTTTAACTCTATTTACTAGCTTTCCCTTCTTTGTCTACCCTTCTCAACTTCCTCGACAAGGCCCTCTGCTTTTTCTGTCAAGACTTCGTAGTCTCCTCTTTCTATCGCTTCTTTATCAATAATTGAAGAGCCAGCACACAGTACTTCAGCACCAGCTTCTATGAAATCAGCTGCATTATCCTTACTAACTCCTCCTGTGGGCATCAGCCGCACTTGGGGAAGGGGAGCCTTAACATCACTGAGGAATTTCGGACCTAGTCTGGAAGCCGGAAATACTTTTATAATATCACCGCCAGCCTTCCAAGCATTCAGAATTTCGTTCGGGGTAAAAGTCCCTGGAGCAACCACCTTGTCATATCTGTGAGCCATCTCAATCATGTCATAATCAGTCGTCGGGGAGACAACATATTCGGCCCCGGACAATATAGCCATCCTAGCTGTCTCGGCATCAAGTACCGTACCCGCACCAATAAGCACATCTTCAATTTCATCTACAACATCTTCTATGACCTTCAACGCATTTGGAGTAGTCATAGCAACTTCAATACACCTTACACCACCTTCTCTTATTGCTTTGGCGACCTCGATGAGCTCCTCAGAACTCTCCGTCCTAATTACAGCAACTACTCCAGCATCTACCATCTGCTCAAGGGCCTCTTGCCTGTTTTCTACAGTAATTTTTATCACCTCTCTTGATACGAGATTTTGGTTCATATTACCTTTAAGGGTTGCCCGCACCTCTACATGTAACGTTGGTCATCATTTTTGGTATGGTCTAAGCGGTTTTTTTCCATCCAAGACTCTTATTACCTCTTCAGTAGCCATCTCAGCCATCCTCAAAACTGCTTCCTTGGTAGAAGCACCAGCATGCGGAGCTCCTATAAAGTTTTCAAATTCCAACAGCTCAGTGCCTAAATGTTCCTCCTCATCAAAAGTATCCATAGCGGCTCCTGCTATTTCTTCATTTTCAAGGGCATCGACAAGAGCCTCCTCATCAACCAGGCTCTTCCGAGCAGTGTTTATAAGAAAGGCGTCTTCGGACATCATAGAGAGTTCATCATAGCTAATCAACTTTCTGCTGCTCTCAGTCAGCGGACAATGCAGGGTTACAAAATCGCTAGTTTTTAACAGATCATCAAAATCCCTATATTCTGCATCAAGTATTCTTTCTTGAATGAACTGAACGCTCTTGTTCGATCTTCCGTAACCATCGAATATAACTTCCATATTAAATCCTTTAGCTCTCTTGGCCACTAAGCTTCCTATTTGGCCAAGTCCAATTATCCCCAGAGTCTTTCCGAAAACCTCAGTTCCCTGATTTCTCTGAAGACTACCTTCACGTAAGTATCGATCGTGGGCCGGAATCCAACGTGCCAGAGCCAAAATGAAGCCAAAGGCCAAATCAGCTACCGACTGGGAATTTGCTCCAACGGTCCAAGTCACATGGACACCTGCCTCATCAGCTGCCTCCAAGTCAATGTTATCTAGTCCAGTTCCATACTTTGCAACGATTTCAAGATCCGATGCGCTTTCTATTACATCTCTAGTAACCGGATCTAGACCGAT
>JBKHIS010000028.1:0-14999 GCA_046538535.1 Hadesarchaea archaeon
CGATGATGGAACAATTTCAAACTAGTATACTGTATATAATTATATACTTGTTAATACCGTTCGGTACAGCTCTATTCATTTTACTTTTAGACATGCAAGCTAGAACTACAATTGCCGAGAGATCCGATGTCATCAACCCAGCGAAAAACGGAATATCAAACAACCGCACCCTTAAGGACGGAATGAGAAACCCGAAGAAAGTATTGAAAGAAAATTTCAAAACTTTGGTAATGGAACCGGAAAAGATATTTGCTGTGAGTTTGCCAGTTGCTATAGTGGTAGCAATCATACTTATGCTCCAAGGTGCGCTGATAGAAACTATAATTGTCTTTTCTCTTCTCGCATCGCTAGCACCCCTAGCAGTGTTTCACGAACTCAAACAGAGGAGGGAATATTCCATGGTTAAGACAATGCCCAACTTTCTGGATTCCCTATCAAGTTCTTTAAACTCCGGTCTCTCACCGGTAAAATCGATCATAGGAATGTCCCCTAAAAGATATCCGGGGCTTAAATGGGAGCTGGAACGTATCCACAGTGAATTGGAGTGGGGTCAGCCCGTAGCAGAAACATTGCAAAAATCAGCAAAAAGAATAAGAAGCGGCTTAATAAGCAGGACAATGCTCCTTATAAAAAAATCTTCCGAAGTAGCAGCCGATCTAGGAGAAATTCTAACCGTATTATCAAGAGATGTGAACATGGAAAGAAATCTGGTGGAGGAGAGAAAAAGAATAACCTCCACATATGTATTGATAATAATCTTGACTTTCGGAATATTTCTTCTAACCTCATACAGCATTGCCTCCGCATTTATTCCTCTCTTGGCTCAGACAGGTGAAGTACCCGCTGAGACGGATATAGAAGGTATGCAAATTGGGGGGGCAGACCCCGAAGTGATAAAAATGACTTTTTTTAGGGCTTCCCTTCTACAGGGCTTTTTCTCCGGATTATTGGCCGGGAAGATGAGAGAAGAAAAAATACTTTCAGGACTAAAATACTCGCTAATACTGGTCTCAATCGCGTGGATCTTCTTTATCGTAACGATAGTCTAATACTTTTTCCCATAAATAAAAATAAAAGGAATTCCGAGTAAAAATGAGGTCGAAAACATCAAAATAACTTCCATCACTTCGGGAAAAGGCGGCGTAGGGAAAACCACGCTGGCCTCGAATCTAGGAGTAGTCTTATCCGAGATGGATAAAGAGATTCTGTTAGTTGATGCTGATCTTCCTTCAGGAAATCTTGCATATTATCTTAACCAAAACGAATTGAAAAATACTTTAACGGAGTTCCTCGCCGGAAGCGCTAACAATATAGAAGAAGGCGTTACGAAAATAGACGACAATCTGAGTCTATTGGCTCCTAACTCCTCACTAGAAGGTTTTCTAAAATCAGACATAGAAAAACTTGGAACGCACTTGCCCTCTTTATCGGAAAAATATGATTTAACTATCATAGATTGCCCGCCTGGAATAAGCAAAAATTCTCTCACCCCTATGGAAATCTCAGACCAAATAGTCATAGTAATAACTCCCGATGAGGCCTCCGTAAGTGCTGGAGAAAATATTGAAAAAATAGGTAGATTAACTGAAGTAGAGATAAAGGGACATATTCTAAACCGATGGAAAAAACGTTCCTTTCTAAGCAGACTCTTTTCGGACGATACTCAGATGGGGGAAGAGAGGATTGAAGAAAGAATGACCTCGAAAAGACTAGGAAATATACCAGAAGAGGACGCTGTACGGGAGTCAACAGAAAAAGGAAAACCAGTAATTCATTACGCAAAAAATTCAGAAGCTTCAAAGGCCATTAAGGAAATCGGAAAGAAGCTCTAAAAACATTAAATAAAGCAAATAAGTCCCCCATATAAGAGTATTCAAGCAATAATAACATGAAAATAGAATTAAAAATATAAAAATTATTCAAAGGGTATGAAATGAAAGTGGCAGCTCTTTGTTCCGGAGGCAAGGACGGAATTTATGCACTTTGGCTTTCCATGAAAGACGGGCATGAAATATCAGAGATAGTAGTTATGGATCCAGAGACACCGAACTCTTGGATGTTTCACAAACCACAGCCTATTCTGATAGATCTATTTCAAGAAGCATATGGTATCCCGGTTAAAAGAGTAAGAACGGCCGGTAGAAAGGGCGAGGAATTAGAAGACTTAAAGCAAGGACTCGCAACACTGGCCATCGAAGGTATCGTCTCGGGTGCCGTAGCTTCTAATTATCAGAGGGATAGAATCGAGACAATCTGCGAGGATCTGGCCCTTTCTTCAATTCTCCCACTTTGGAAAAGAGAACAAGAAGAGATGCTAAGAGATATGATAGAAAATAATTTTAAAATCATAATAACCTCGGTGGCCGCAGAGGGTTTCAAAAAGGAATGGATTGGAAAAAAAATAGACCAAAATTCTCTTCAGGATTTAATGAAATTAAGGAGCAAAAAAGATATACATATTATGGGGGAAGGTGGAGAATATGAATCTTTAGTGTTGGACGCACCCTTCTTCAAAAAAGAAATAAAGATAGAGGACTCGAAATCCCATTGGGAAAAAGACAGAGGGTGGCTTGAAATTAAAAAGGCCTACCTAACTAAAAAATAGCCCGATGAACGTTTATCTGCCCTCAAACAAAAAAGTTTTAGGACCAACAGGGCTAGAATAAAATAGAGCGGGTAAAGGGGGTGAAATTATGAGTATCGAAGATAAACTCAACAAAGGCGAAGAAATAGAATGGGAGGGTCCTAAAGTAACCTACGAAGACAAAGAGTACAGGGCGTATCTTACAGATAAAAGACTAGTTTTGTATAAAGAAAGTGGCTTCATATCCAAAACAGTGAAAAGCGAATCTTGGAATCTCGATGATATTAAAAGAGCAAATTACGAAAGTCCAGAAACCGTAGATATGGAGCCAGGAGGGACGCCAGGCCCAGGCGAAAAACAAGAAGGGAACTTAACTATCGACTTCGTTGATGGAAATATTAAGCTAAGTTGTAAACCCGAGGGAGGTGCTTCCCTCTTAGGTAAAATAAAAAACGAGATAGAGTTAAGAAGCGAGTAACACTAAAATCTAAATGTAAAAACGGACAGCCAAATCTCTACTACTGAACAACGGAACCCTAATGTCTGAAAAAAATCTAAAAGTATGAATATCCATAACCGGTACCCTCGGAAAACTATTCAAATGGTAGAAACAAATGAAAATTGGCATGATGAAATGAAGACTGGATTAGTTTATTCCAAAAAATATTTGGAACATGATCTCGGTCCAGGACATCCTGAGAAACCAGCAAGATTGCGGTCAATAATGGACTCCCTTAAAAAGGATGAAGAATTATTGAAAAAAGTTGAAATTTTTGACCCTACCCCTGCCACCGTGGATGATATCGAGCTCGCACACGATTGCAAATATGTAAAGGAAATTGAAAGACTGAGTGAAGAAGAGGAGATGGTAGATCTAGATACACCGGTTCGATCAAATACTTACGAACTGGCTTTGCTCGCCGCAGGAGGAACCATAGATCTTAGTCAGAAAACCGCTGACAAAAAGTTCAAAAATGGATTCGCTCTAGTAAGACCACCAGGGCACCATGCTACAAAAAATGAAGGCGGAGGATTTTGTTACTTCAATAACATAGCTATTGCAGCCAGAAAGCTCCTCAAAAGAGAGGAGATAAATAAGGTAATGATCTTCGATATCGACGCACATCATGGAAATGGAACTCAGGATATTTTCTTTGGTGACAGCGACGTTCTCTATCTTTCATTTCACCAAAGTGGAAAGACAATATATCCCGGAACAGGTTCCCCCTCAGAAATAGGAAGTGGGGAAGGAAAAGGGTACACTGTTAATGTGCCATTTCCTGTGGGAAGTACAGACGAAAACTACGCCGAAGCACTTAAGGAGATTATGATTCCGATTTCCAAACAATTTAATCCCGACATATTTATGGTATCCACAGGTTTGGATGCCCACTCAAAGGATCCGTTAACAAAGCTAAAACTCTCCTCAGATGGGTACGCGATGCTTGCTAAAACGGCTATTTCACAAGCAAAAGAGCTCTCGGCAGGGAAAATTAACTTCGTTCTCGAAGGAGGGTACTCCATAGTCGAGGCCTCTAGGTCAGCAATTAAAATAATCGAAAAACTAACAGAGGCGAGATCATCCAGTATACCTAAAGGAGAACATTGTGAAATTTTTGAGGTGGTCAAGGATAACCTAAGTCCTTACTGGACTCTCTGAAATACTGCTGGTTAAAGGCAGAGAGACTTAAAATCAAAAAATTTACCGTTGATATCATGAAGAAATTGCTTGAAAACGTTTATTGCGAAATTAAGCCAGGGGACAAAGAAAGAAAAAAACTCTCAGAAACTTCCAATAAACTAATCGAAAAGATAGAAAATATAAAAAGAGAGATAGACGTCGATGTTAAAACAAAATTAGTTGGATCCGCAGCGAGAGGAACTTGGCTAAAGGGTGAACAGGATATCGATATATTCTTGCTATTTCCAGAAAACACAGAGAGAAATGAATTGGAAAAAAAAGGACTGGAAATAGGAAAAAAAGCAACCGAAGGTAGTGGACAGGAACAATACGCTGAACACCCATATATCAAAGCAAATATTGAAGGCTTTGACGTGGACATTGTACCTTGTTTCGATATCGAGGACCCCACAAAAATCAAGAGCTCCGTTGATAGAACACCCCATCACCAAAAATATATAGAAGAAAATCTACCATCAGAGAAAAAAAAGGACGTTATTCTTCTTAAAAAATTTTTAAAAGGAATAAGATCTTACGGATCCGAACTCAGAACTCAAGGATTTTCGGGATATCTAACCGAGCTTCTGTTAATCAAATACGGTTCCTTCGAAAAACTTATAGAATCAGCAAAGAATTGGGGTCCCAGAAAGATTATTTCATTTTATGAGGAAAATAGCAAATTGAGTGAAATATTTTCTAATGATCCTCTTATAATCCAGGACCCCGTTGACCCAGAAAGAAACGTTGCAGCTGCTGTCTCAAAGAGGAACTACGCAAAGTTCGTGAGAGCTGCACAGGATTTTAACTTCGAGCCTAGAAAAGAATTTTTCTTTCCGAAATCCCCAGAAGTCAATAGAGAGAAACTCAAAAGAATTGTTAAGCGTAGAGATTCAAAAATTCTCCTGATAGAATTAAAAATCCCATTCAACCTAGTACCCGATATTGTTTATCCTCAACTAAGAAAAACGAAGAGTAAGCTCATAAAAGATCTGAAATCTAGAGAATTTGAGACGATTAGATCAAAAATTTGGGCAGAGAAAAAAAGAGGATTTATAATCCTTGAATTTGCCGCCAAAGAACTCTCCAGAGTAAAAAAACATATAGGACCGCCACTTGGGTATAATAGCAAACCATTTACGGATAAACACAAAGACTCCAAGAAAAAGATTACGGGTCCATTCATAAACGAGGAGGGAAGACTAATATTTGAAATTGAAAGACAAGCAACAACTCCTGAGAGAGTAACTAAAAGAATTCTAAATTCCAATGAAGGATTCGGTAAACACGTTAAAAGATCAATAGAAAAAGAGGGATTCAAAATTTTCAAAGATGAAGAGTGTATTGAAAGAGCAGAAAAGCTTGATATTCTAGATATGTTAGGAGAATATCTCACCCATAAACTCCCTTGGTACCGGTAAATTACTCAAACCGAAACGTTTCTAAAGTGGTATAAATTGGACCCTCGGATGTTAATTCACTTTCCATAAGCTCCAACTTTTCAGCACGATACTTCCCCCAGGCAGTATCCGAGTGATCTTCAACTAAGGATTTAATTCGTTCCTTTGCTTTTCCGGATTTAACACGTGCAATGGTATAATGGGGAGTGAAATCCTTATCATCTGGAGAGATACCTATCTGGGATAAACCATTGTCAATATCTTTTCTAATAGAAACAAGCTCATCAGAGCCCTCATCCACACCCGCCCAAACAACTCGAATATAACTGGGATTTGGAAATACACCTAAGGATGACACTTCAATTTCAAATGGAGTGGGATAGGATATTTCATTTAAAACATCTTTGACAGCCCTCAACTTACTTCTAGATATCTCACCGAGAAACCTCAAAGTTAAATGAATATTCTCAGGTTCAACGATCTTCAAATCACCGCCAGTTTCTTTCAAGCTACTTTGAACTCTCACCAGATTATTCCTAACCTCCTCGTCCAAATCTATTGCGATAAAGGATCGGGGCATTATTTCACAATCAAAATAATTGATGGGATGTTTATTTAAGCTTCGGAAAATTAAAAAAATAGAAGGTTAGTAGCCTTCCTGTACCTGACTCAAAATACTTTTTGCCGTTTCCTTGCCGATGTTCCTAATGCCCGCAAGATCCTCTACTCCGGCCTCTCTCAAATCCCCCAAACTCTCAAAGCCCGCCTCGTAGAGTCTTCTCGCCCTGACCCGACCAACTCCTCTTAAGCTAGCCAAGCCAAGCAGCTCTTCTCTGATTCCATATCTAACTCGCTCTCTCAAATCCTTTAATAATTTACCACAACTCTTAGCTCCAAAGAGCTTGGATAATTCAAACGCTGCATTCAACAACCATTCTGCGGAGCTGACCTTTCTACGAATGTCGCCAGCTCCCACACCATACTTCTCGTGGATCTTTTCTTCCTTTTCTTCGCTAATCCAGTCTTGTAACATTTTAGCCGTTTTTACCTCGGCTAGGTAGTATTCGTATCTTTCCGGATTTCTCCATTCATCCGGGGGTTCAATCAGCAATTTGTTCGCATCATTGTAATCGGACGCTAGGATTCCATACTCAGAGTTTTCTCCCTTCCTTAGATAAAGAGTATCCATGTCCGGAACCGAGCAGACAAGATGAAGAACACCAAGCTCAGACACCTGTTTCTCCCTTCCCTTTTCAAGCCCATCTCTTAGTTCAACACCAGTTAGGGGATCGATATACAGCTGAGAAACTCTTTTACCAAACTTAGTAGCACTCAGCCAGCGTCCCTCATCGGAAACAAGCCCTTCCTCTTTTAAAAAATCCAAAACTTCCTCTACTGTTCCCGATACTTCATGTGTAGACCGTTGATAAGCGAAAAAGGTTCGATCTATGAAGTCCATCATCGAATCCATACTGTTCACATAACCCGCTGCTACTGAACCCAGAACATGTGTCCTTAAGGCCGGCTCAGAGGAAAGCTTTGAAACTATTCTTTCAGGTTCGGCCCAGATATAGTTCTCGAGAAGCTGTTCCTTCTCCACCTCCGAATCGGAAATCAATACCGATTCACCGTAATCATCATGTTCCGGCCTACCAGCCCTCCCTGCCATCTGTTTGTACTCTAAAACTGGTATAGGCTTCATGCCAAAGGGTGGAGAATATCGCTTATAATCTCTAATAATCGTCCTCCTCGACGGAAGGCTAACCCCCGCAGCTAGAGTAGGAGTAGCGCATATAACCTTAATCAGATTCTTCCTAAACGCATCCTCTATCGTGGACCTTTGTCTGTGATGAAGGCCCGCATGATGAAAAGCAACTCCCCTCTTTACATATTTAGCCAGCTTTCTACAAGTATCAGTCGACTCACCTAAAGCGTTCTTGATTTCCTGTGCAGCAGAATCGAGTTCACGTCTCTCCCAATCAGAGAGATAATCCCTAATCTTCTTAGCTGCCTTTCTCGCAGCGGCCTGGGTAGATCTCCGGGTACTCACAAAGACCAAAACCTGACCATCATCCCTCTCCAACACATCCGCCGCTATTTTGGAAACCTTACTCGGCCCAGAGGTCTCCACCCCCTGTTCCGAGAGGTCCCCAAAAATGATCTTTCCTCGAAAATACACACCTTCCTTTAGGGGAACCGGTCTCCAATCACTTTTTAGATGGACCGCATTCAACCATTCAGCGATTTCACCTGAGTTTCGAATTGTAGCACTCAACCCAAGTATTTGTAATTGTGGATTTATCTGCCGGAGCCTAGCTGCCAAAACCTCCAAAGTTGGTCCTCGCTCAGGCTCGTCTATCAGATGCACTTCATCAAGAACCGCTACAGTAGTCGAATCAGCAAGCCACTTAGCTTTGTGTCGGAGCAAAGAATCCACCTTCTCGGATGTAGCTATCAAAATATCGTGCTTTGAAAGACGAGAATCGGATATATCGTAATCGCCCGTGGCAATCCCCACATCTATGCCGAGTTGCTCATATTTTTCCTTGAAATCCTCATACTTTTCACTCGCAAGTGCTCTCAAAGGAACTATATACAAACAATTCCCCCCCTCACTAAATATGGATTTCAACATGGCAAGTTCAGCAATCAGTGTTTTTCCAGCAGCAGTCGGAATCGAAAGAACAAAATTTTTCCCATCCAAAACACCCCGTTTAATGGCCTCAGCTTGTGGTTCATATAACTCTTTTATTCCCTTCTCCTCGAGTACTCCTACGACTTCCTCCGGTACACCATGCTCCTCTTTGAGCTCATCTATTCTCATAACAATCCATCCTCCCAAGTCTTCACCACTTCTTTAGACCATTCGACTAAAATCATTAAAAATCATCCAAACTAATGATCTCAAAATCCTCACGATTCATATCTTCGCCCTTTAGATTCACTACTGCCACATTTCTCTCCCTTGCTCTTCCCATTTCCACGTACGATTCGGAAGTAAAAATCGTCAAAACATTGTTGTTGAATGTCCAGCCCTGCATTCGAGGTTGGTGGGCTCTAATCAGAATATTCCAACCGTGTTTTTGTAGATATTTAAGAACCACATCTCTACCAAATTGAGGTCGGCCCGTTAAAGGATCCATTTCAAACCCTGATATCGAGTCGTTCATATCACCCCAAGTAATTGAAACCCAAACAGGGTTATCAAAATCATCCTTCTTACGGAATATATCTCTACCGTAATTCTCCAATACACGGAGATCGGGAATAAACGGTAGTGCTCCATGAGAAGCCACGATTTTATCGGACCTAGCCAGCCATGGCAATTGCTTTAAGTGCTTGTAAAAATTCAATTCATCATCACTAAGGTTATTCCAGAAATCAGCAGGCCTCAACTTCTTCAGTCCATATGCATCGTGATTACCCAGTAAAAGAACCACACCTTCTGGATATCTCTCTTTTTTTGAAAGTAGAAAATCTATATTCTTCTTTGATTCCCTTCCTCTGTCGACGTAGTCTCCTAAAAAAACAAGATAAGTATCGTCTCTTTTAACATCAGGTGCAAACTGATTCCAAATCTTTTGGGATGCTTTAAAATCTCCATGGGTGTCGCCCACAAAAACTGCTCTAGGTCTCTCATTTAGATCAATTATCTTTTTATTTTTCAAAATTTCCTTTATAGAATCTACCATTATCTCCAGTTCCATAAAGTTTGATTCGTTTCCAATAGCCTTTTTCCGGATTAAAAATAACAGAGACGATCCTGTAATAAATCCAGCCAGTCATTTATATGTCTAGTAATAAGAAATCTTTTCCTTACCCTTTCTCTTCCTTTTCTACCCATTTCATCCTTTAACTTATCGTCAGACAAAATATCCATGACTTTCTTCGCCGTATATTCATAGTTCGTTGGATCAACTAAATATCCATTTTCGCCGTCTACAATCTGAGTGGGAATACCCCCAATATCGGAGCCAACAACGGGAGTTCTTTTCCAAAGCGCTTCGGAGACGGTCAGAGCAAAACCCTCCTTCAAGGACTTCTGCAAGACCACATCGGAGGCCCTCTGAATGGAGTTTACAAATATATCATGGGCGTCAACAATCAAATTTACATCTTTCATCCCGTTGGCCTTTCTTCTCACCTCATCATACACTTCTTGGCCTTCCGGATCGTCGGTCGCCATGGATCCCACCAAAGCGAGCTGACAATCCATCTCCTCCCTCACCTTTTTAAATACCTCAAGAACTCCTGATGGATCTTTCCACTTATCAAATCTAGAAATTTGAGATAATATAGGTCTTGAGGGATCTATACCTTCCTTTTTAAGATATTTTTTGACAGTATCCTCGTCCAGTTGCTTATTTTTAGGATTAAGTGGATCTATAGAAGGTCTTATTATTTCGTGCTCTTCCGAAAATCCCTGTGCCGCAAATTCCTCCATCTGAAACACTACCCTGTCATAAGCCAAAGCAAACGACTTCAAATAATCCCAAACCTCTTGATTGGGGTCAGAAAGGTCTATATGACATCTCCATATCCAAGGTTGATGCTTCCTATAATTTGTGATCAAAGGAAGGGGTTGAGGGTCATGAACAAGGACTAGATCATGGTCCAAATGAGTGAAATAAGCGAACTCCTCACTGGTCTTTTCGAAAACCTCCTTTTTCCTCTCAGTAAGATTTATTTCATCGCCTTGGAGTGCATTATGAAACTGTTTTGTTACACGGAAGAAATCAGGAGTGCCGATCATAGCTCTCCATCCGACGTCAACTCCTATCTCATTCATTAGCAAAGTCATATTTCTCAAAATTTCCGCTACCCCTCCACCATAGTACGTGGAATTTATATGAAGAACATGATATTTCGAAAGGCCACAGGCTTTCTTATAGATATCAGATACTTTCTTTTCACCGACAAACTCCCGATAATCAACCAATCGTTTCACCATTCGGTCTCACCAAATTCCCACTATTTCAAAGACTATTAACAAATGAATTATTAAAAAGATTCCCGAATGCAAGACACGAGATCCGGCACATATGAATAATAATTACAGACAGGGCAGGGAAAAGATCCTAGATAAAATCCTTTCTGGAGAGATAGAAGATAAAAGTGAATTGGAGCGCAGCAAAAGAAAGGTTAGCAAAAAAATGGAACTGCCAAAAGTACCAAGCAACGCAGAGATTTTAGAAATCGCCTCGAAAAAGGAAAGAAAAAAAGTCCGACCAATTCTCCAGAAAAAGCCCACTAGATCTATTTCAGGAGTTACTGTAATTACTGTCATGCCCAAACCCTACCCGTGTCCCAAGGAAGTACCTTGCATTTTTTGCCCTGGAGGACCAGAAAGTAATACACCCCAAAGCTACACAGGTGAAGAACCTGCCTCTGCAAGAGCGAAGCAAGCGGGATATGATCCTGTTAAGCAGATCAAAGCAAGGAAACAGCAGTTAAAAGCGATAGGCCACCAAGTAGACAAAGTAGAATTAATTATATTTGGAGGAACTTTTTTGGCTCAGCCCCCCAAATATCAGGAAAAATTCATGCATTCCTGTTTGGATACCATTGCAGAGAACAACACCAAAAATCTCGATGAAGCAAAAAAGAAAGCTGAGACGGCAGAAACTAGAACAATTGGAATTACGTTTGAAACAAGACCCGACTACTGCAGAAAAAAACATATAAACGATATGCTCCGGTTCGGCGGTACTAGAGTTGAGATCGGCGTTCAAACCACACATAAAGACATATACAGGAGGGTGGCCAGAGAACACACCCTAAAAGATGTAGTAAAATCAACAAAAGAAGCAAAGGACTCAGGATTGGCGATAGTTTATCACATGATGCCCGGCCTTCCTGGATCCTCAAAGGAACGAGACCTAAAATCAATCGATGAAATATTTAAAAATCCAAAATTCCGTCCCGACATGTTAAAAATATATCCATGCCTAGTCACGAAAGACACCAAGCTTTATGAACTTTGGAAATCCGGGGATTATAAACCTCTTGATGGGGAGGAGGCCGTTAATCTTGTGGCGGATATAAAAGAAAGAATTCCTCGCTGGGTAAGAATCCAGAGAATACAGAGGGATATCCCCTCCGACTTAATAGAAGCAGGAGTTAAAAAAGGCAATCTGAGAAACTTGGCCAAGAAAAGATTGAAGGAACAAAACAAGGAGTGCAAATGTATCAGATGCAGAGAGGTAGGGCACCAGGTCCTGAAACACGACGCAGAACCAGATATAGACAATGCACAGCTTTACATCGAGAATTACGAGGCCTCTCAAGGAAAGGAAATTTTTCTTTCCTATGAAAGCCCTGAAAGAGATCTAATATTTGGACATCTACGGTTAAGAATACCTTCAAGCAAACCCTTCCGGCCCGAGATAAATGAAAACACTGGCCTCGTCCGTATGTTATACGTTTTTGGGGAATTAGTCTCAGTCGGACAATCCCCTAAGAATAAATCCCTACAACATAAAGGGTTTGGGAGAAAAATGCTTGAAAGATCCGAAGAAATAGCTTCGGAGGAATACGGAATGAACGAAATATCGATACTTTCAGGAATCGGAAGTAGACCATATTATCGAAAGTTTGGATACGAATTAGATGGACCCTATATGAAAAAGAAGATCTGATTACTGAAGGACATCAAGGATAGGGTCATTTGGATCATCCTTCACTGTGCTATGCACAATAAATGTCTCCGTTTCTTTGATCCCCTCAAGCTCGTGAATCTCCTTCACAAAATCAGTTAAGTCCTCTTCATTTTCCCCCCAAACCTCTAAAATTCCACTATACCTTCCAAAAAGCCTTACAAATCTAGACACTCTTCCATATTTATTAATTTTCATCTCGTTTTCCTCTCTTACCTTATCATGAGGCTCTTCTTGGAGGAAAACATAGGCCCTGACATCCAAACCAAATTTCTCATAATTCACATCAGCTACAATCCTTTCTATCAATCCCGACTCTTTGAATTTTTCAATCTTCTTGGAAACAGTCTGACGCGAAGCCCCAACCTTTTCCGCTATATCCACTATTGGGTGATCAGCATTTTTCAGCAACTGTACTATTATCTTTTCATCTAATTTTTTCATGACTTAACAATATGTTAACAATAATACTTAAAAAGTTTACTCAATAGGTAAGAAGAGGATTAAGAAAAAAACATGAAGTAAACAAAGAGGTACGAAAAATGAAAATGCAGGAAATTTTACCTGAAGTCGAAAACAAAGAAAGTTTACTAAAAGAAAAATGTGGTGAAAATGGGTACCGTAAGCTAAAAAATCTAGATAGTGATGTAGTAGAGGATTTTGTCGCTAGATACGTAAATTTCTGTAATCCAAAAACTGTTTTCGTCCGGGGTCAGAGTGAAAAGGATTTAGAGTACATCCGAAAAAAATCAATTGAAAAAGGGGAAGAAGAACCTCTTGAAATGGATGGGCACACTGCCCATTGGGATGGATACAAAGACCAAGCAAGAGATAAGGAAAATACAAAATTCTTGTTATCAGAAGATGAAGAGATTGGACCACAATTCAACAGTATAGAAAGGGAAAAGGGTTTGAAAGAAATCAAGGACTACCTGAAAGATATAATGGCAGGGAAGGAAGTTTTTCTGTGCTTTATCTCTTTAGGTCCCAGAGACTCGCCTTTTTCTATTCCAGTGATTCAATTAACGGACTCCACTTATGTAGCCCACTCCGAGGAGCTCCTATACAGAAACGGCTATGACTACTTTAAAAACCAGGACTTCGAAAGCGAAGAAGAAATATTTAAATTTGTACATTCAGCAGGGAAACTAGAAAATGGTGTATCCAAGAACATCGGCAAAAGAAGAGTATACACGGACCTGAATTCTAACATAGTATTCTCGACTAATACTCAATACGGTGGAAATACACTAGGGCCAAAGAAACTTTCCATGCGGCTGGCAATAAAACAGGCTTCAGAAGAGGGCTGGCTTAAAGAACACATGTTTATAATGGGTGTAAAGGGACCAGAAGGAAGAAAATCCTATTTCACCGGAGCATTTCCATCAGCTTGCGGAAAGACCTCAACTTCCATGTTAGAAGGTGAAACGCTTATAGGCGATGATATAGCCTATCTCAGAGAAATTGACGGGGAGATTAGAGGAGCGAATCCCGAGAAAGGAATATTCGGCATAATTAGAGACGTAAATCCAGAAGCCGATCCTCTTATCTGGAAATCTATTACTACCCCAGGAGACGTGATCTTTTCAAATGTTCTCGTTAAAGACGGAATGCCGTACTGGATCGGAATGGGTAAAGATCTTCCCGATAAAGGCAGAAACCATTCCGGAAAGTGGCATGAAGGCAAAACCGATCCCAACGGGGAAAAAATCAGTCCATCACACCGAAACGCGAGATATACTCTCAAGATAACCGATCTCGATAACGAGGATCCCAAACTAAACGACCCACAGGGTGTAAAAATTAACGGAATGATTTACGGAGGCCGTGATTCCGACACTTGCGTTCCAGTGGAAGAAGCTTTCGACTGGAAACATGGGATCCTTACCAAAGGCGCCACTCTTGAATCAGAAACCACGTCAGCTACATTAGGTAAATCCGGTGAAAGAAGGTTCAATCCAATGTCAAATCTCGATTTTCTATCCATCCCTATCGGTGATTATGTGAAAACCCAACTTGATTTCGGTGAAAAATTGGAGAAAGCTCCTTCAATATTTTCGGTGAACTACTTCCTCAAGGACGAGAATGGCGAGTACCTCAATGATATGCACGACAAAAGAGTTTGGCTAAAATGGATGGAACTTAGATCAAACGGGGATGTAGAAGGAATCAAAACACCCACCGGATACATACCGAAATACGATGATTTAAAGAAGATTTTCAGCGACCTAATGAATAAAAATTATTCGATGGAAAATTACGAAGAACAATTTAAGATTAGAATACCAGAACACCTAGCGAAAATCAAAAGGATTAAGAAAATCTATAAAAACAGAGTAGAAGATCCTCCGGAAGAGTTATTCGAGGAACTAAATAAACAAAAGGAAAGGCTCGAAACGTTCAGGGAAAAATTTGGAGAGTATATACCGCCAAGTGAGCTGGAATAAGACTACACCTATTTTAGCATTACAATCTTATTTCCATTTAAATTCCCAACAGTCACCCAGTCTTTTTGCATACTCCATTTCGTAAACCAAAGTCCACTCACACATAAAAAGATAATTTTTACATCATGAGGGGATTCATTAACTTGGGGATATCCCACCATCCAGGCTGGAATGGAGGTCGCCTAAGCGAACGATGAAAATTCTTGCTAATGGTGGGGAACACCCACTCACAAA
>JBKHIS010000078.1:0-4833 GCA_046538535.1 Hadesarchaea archaeon
CGACCTTGCTTGAGTCTGCTCGTGCTAGATATTTGGCGGCAATTCCACCTGCAGCGCCAGTTCTTAATCTTGTTATCTCGGTTCCACCCATTATTGATAGCGGTTCACCAGTTTCAGGTTTGAGGTGCAAGATAGTTCCCATGACGCTTGGGAGGTTCTTCTTTGGATTGTTAGGGTGAACATTGACTATTTTCACACCTGCTGCCCCTAATCTTTTGATGTATGCAGGCATAGTTCTGAAGTCTCCATCAAATTTCTTGAAGTATATATAGGGTTTGGGGGGCATCTGTGTTCTTCCCTTACCCTTTTCCTCAAAGGCCAGTTCTACGACTTCTATGGTTTCTTCCAGGGAGATTAATTTACCAACTTCCGTTTCCTCAAGCAAAAGCGCGTTCAATTTATCTTTTCCGATTAGGAGTAAGCAAAGAAAGTTTTAATTTTTTTTCGTAAAATATAATTCTTTCATATGTGTCTCAGGGTAATTTGACTTCATTTTCCGTGACTATGATGTCCACTTTCTCATCGTTTTTATCGTGTGGTATTTCTTGACTTATCTGGGATTCAAAAGCTAATCCCACCGAGGGAGAATTTTTCGGGATCTTCCTAAGTAGACCGTCGTAATATCCCCCACCATAACCCAGTCTGTTACCCTTTTCGTCAAATGCCAGTCCCGGAACTAGTATTAGCTCGACGCTCTCCAAAGGAAAGCTGGTCTTAAGCTCTTTTCTTGGCTCCAGTACTCCGAAAGATCCTTTATTTAAGTCAAAGTCGAAGTTCCATATAGGTGAAAGCTTTAGTTTTCCACTGTGAACGTATGGAACTAGGGTCTTCTTCTTTCCGAGCCATTTTCTTACTAGTTCCTCAGTTCTCACCTCGTTCTCGCTTTTCTTGTCTATGTAGGAAGAAAAGTTCTCACAATCTTTGAATTCGGGCAGGCTTTCTACCTTTCTTTGTATTTTTCTACTCTTCCTGAAAACTTCCTTTTTTGACATGCTCTTTCTTTTTGAACGAAAAATATCTCTCTCCCTTTCCTTCCTCCTTTCTATATCCATCAAGGTTTTATGCCTCCCGCCAGCGTCACGTTTTCAAGGAGCATAACCCGTGTCATAGGCCCAACTCCGCCCGGTACCGGAGTTATGTAAGAGGTCTTATTTTTTACCTCGTTGAATTTTACATCTCCATAGAGTCCATCCTCGAGGTAGTTCATTCCTACATCTACGACTACGGCACCCTTCTTTACCATTTGCTTCTCTATTGTGAACTCGGGTCTCGCCCCAACGGCTGTGATCAAAATGTCGGCGCTTTTTGTATACCTTTTTAGATTTTTTGTTTGCGAATGACATATCGAGACCGTAGCGTTCCTGTCCAATAGTAGTTTCGCGATAGGCTTTCCAACCAGATTGCTTCTGTTCACTATAGCTGCTTCCTTTCCTGCAATTTCAATACTGTATTCCTCCAGTAGTCTCACAACACCCTTCGGGGTACAAGGCAGCATATCTCTGGCGAAATCGTACCGATCGGCCCATAGCCTTCCTATGTTGTAGGAGGTCAAGCCGTCTACGTCTTTCTCTGGCGCTATTTTCTCGATTACTTCTTTTTCTTCGAGATGTTCGGGAAGAGGGAGCTGGACCAATATTCCATCGAAGTTTTCGTCCTCATTTAGATCCGAAATGAGCTCCTCTACATCCTTCTGATTCGCTTCTGAGGGAACGTGATGTGTTTTAAATTCAATTCCTATCTCTTTACAGTCCCTTTCCTTCAGTTCTACGTACTTCTGGGAGGCGGGATTTTCTCCAATCAGAACTGTGGCAAGTCTGGGTCGTATTTCTGTCTCTTTAAGTCTTTTTCGTAAGTTTTTCCTTATTTTTTTGGCCAGTTTTTCTCCGTCAAGTTCCTTCATTCTTCCACTTAAAACTCAAAGTCCTTTTCTTTCGGTTCTTTGTCCTCATATCGGGACAGGATGGGTTCAACTTCTTTTCTTAGGAACTTTTCGCACCTTGAGGGAGCGTCGCCGATGTGTGTATTTGGATTGAGAGATTTCTCTATCTCGGATTCATCGAATTCTGATACTATTATCTCGTCTTTCTTTAGGAGCTTTGGCAAAGGATTTTTCTCTCCTTCATTTACCTTTTGCCAGGCTTTCGAGGATATTTTTCTTAGCCTCTCGTGCATTTTCTGTCTATCCTTTCCTTTCTCGGCCAGCTTCATCAACAAAACCTCGGTACCGGCGAATGGGCCGTACTTTTCCATATTCCTCTCGATGGTTTTGGGATAGATGCCAATGTCTTGGATGGTTTTCCTATAAAGGTCCAAGCACTCATCGACGGCAAGGAATGCCTCAGGGATTATTAGCCGTCTATTGGCCGAGTCATCAAGGGTTCTTTCGAAGACGGACTGGGAGGCGTTTTCCCAAGCGATCGCCGGAAGTTCGGAAACGTATCGAGCGAGGGAACACATCCTTTCTGTGGTGATTGGATTTTTTTTCTGTGGCATTGCAGAAGAGCCGACTTGAGATTCCTTCATTGGCTCCGAGAGTTCTCCAAAGGGTGGGGATTGTAGATGTCTTAGATCTAGCGCGAACTTGTGAACGCTCTGAGCAATACTCGCCAAGGAGTTAAGAACCATAAAATCGAGTTTTCTCGGGTATGTTTGTGTGGAAACGGGATAGGCTTCTATTCCGAGATTTTCCATTACCTTTTTCTCCATCTCGGCTGGTTCGCCCTTATCTCTTAGCAATCTACTATAGCTAGCAGAAGTCCCAACAGCGCCCTTTATTCCCTTCCCTTTTAGAAACTGATCTAGAATGATTTCAATGGATTTTACATCCATAACGAGATCCTGGGCATAGTTGGAGAATCGATAACCCAGAGTTGTGGGTTCCGCTGGTTGAAGGTGAGTCCAGCCCATGCAGGCCAAGTCCTTGTTTTCCTCGATTTTATTCGAGTATATTTCCAGGCAGTCCACGAGCTTATTTAGGATTATATTAAGGGCTTGCTTCATGCGTAATGCATCCGCGTTGTCCCGGATGTCCATCGAGGTCGCGCCAAGATGTATTTTTCCTCCACCTTTGGAGCACTGTTCTGCGAAGGTTTTTACCTCGGCCATTATATCGTGTCGTATCTCTTTCTCGATTTCGTGGGCCCTTTCAAGATCAATGCTTTCGGCAGAGGAATTTGACTTTAGGTCCTCCAGCTCCTCCTCGGAAACTAGCCCATAGTCAGCTTGTGCCTCTGCTAGAGCCACCCATATCTTTCTCCAAATGGTTCTAAAATTGATTTCCGAGTATATGTCTCTCATTTCCTTGCTTCCGTATCGCCAGGTGAATGGAGATAGATAATCCGAGTAATCGAATTTTTCGTCGGTCATCCTATTGCTTTCCCCGTAATAGAGATGAACTTCAATATTAAAACGCTTAAGCATTGAAGAGGGTACCTGTGTGTAGTTACTTTATTGGTAGCCTTTCCAATTGTTTTTTCAGAATAAATAGTGGGGATCGTAAATGGATCAAAAGAAAGGTTCGATTGAGTTCCAGCTTATTTTTCAGTTTTATATTTTAGAAAACCGGCCTTTATAACGAAGTTAAATGGTAAAATTGAATAATCTTAAGAATGAATTGTATTTTGGGTTTTAGGTATATCCTGTCTTGTGTGGTTCGAGAGGAATCACAAATTAAAGAGCTAAATAGGTTGGTCAAAAGTTGGAGAAATAAAATGATTTATGTGAAGAAGGGCGAGCAGAAATTTCCCTTTTCTCGAGGTATATTGGCTAGATCTATTTCTCGTTCGGGCTTATCTATAAGCGATTCCTACGAGATAGTTAGGGAGATAAAATCCGAATTAAGGGAAGGAAATGTAAAGGAGATCAGGTCCGAGGAGCTTAAGGACATAGTTTGTAGGAAGCTACTGGAGAAGGGGAGGAGGGAGGAGGAAAGATATTACAGGGTGAGAAGGGAGATAAAATATCTTGACGAACCTATTTTTGTTCTTGTGGGTGGAGGGCCGGGCGTTGGTAAATCCTCGGTCTCGATAGAGATCGGACACAGGTTAGGTATAAGTAGAGTCATTGGAACCGACACCATAAGGGAGATCATGCGGGCTATTCTTCCAGAGAACTTGATTCCTACGCTCCACGCTTCGACCTTTCTGGCAAAGAATAAGCTGAGGGCTCCAGGGGTCAGCAATAGGCTGATTCATGCCTTCGAGGAACAAACTCGTCTTGTCTGTGAAGGTATTTCCGCCGTAATGAGAAGGGGCCAAAGGGAGGGTTTAAGCATGATATTGGATGGGGTTCACATGGTTCCTGGCTTTGTTGAAGATAGTTTAGATACCGATCCCAAGTATTTTTTTCGGTATGTGATAGATGTCCGGGATAGAGAGCAACACATTCAGCACTTTTATGCGAGAGAAGAAAGCAGTCGTAGGAGTCCGAAGAGGTATGTTAATGAGATAGAGGATATCAGAGAGATACAGGGTTATATATTAGGGATGGCTGAGAGGGAAGGCGTTAAGATTATAGAAAATAAAAACTATGAGGAGACGCTTGAGATTATCCTTGAGGATATAATGAATAGATTAGAGGAGGAAGTTTAAATGCCGAAGTATCCACCGGAGTACTACGACATGGAGGTTCCTATCAGAAGATTTCTCACTAGGACACTAATAGGGATAGATCAGGACGAGTCGGTTCAAAAGGCCGCAAGGAGGATGGTGGAATTTGGAATTAGTTCGATTGTTGTATTGAACGAGTCGGAGGATATAGTTGGAATTTTCACGGACTCTGATATTAAGAAAAAAGTGGCCGCGAGAGGTCTGAAGCCTGACATTTCTGTGAAGA
>JBKHIS010000079.1:0-4753 GCA_046538535.1 Hadesarchaea archaeon
CGAACTTCCAAAAGTCCATTGGATTCACTCCAGTTTTACCGCGTTTCCGTAAGCCAGTATTTCCGCTGCGCTCCCCCATGATGAGCTCGTCATGAACCGGACATTTATCACCGCATCGGCGTCGAGCTACTCGGCTCGTTCGACCATTTCGTTGATTGCCTCCTCTCTGGATTCCGAAAGCATTTCGACGTACTCGTCTATTTTTCCACCTGCGATATTTCTGAAGGCTGCTTTGATGTCCTTACCCAATCCTTTTGCCCGGATTGTATTTTCTCTGACCAAGCCGAGTACTTCCTTAATTTCTCTGCCGATTACAAAATCCGTATTTACTATGATAATATCAGGCTAAATATGATTCAAGCGAATAAAATTTTTATAGGCTCTTTCTGGTTTCATGAAGTTTATTCGATAAGGTTCGTTAGGATTGTTGTAATGGTAAATTGTCTTTCAAAGCCTATCATCCGGATTTTTCCGATTTGCTGCCATGTTTAGGAACTTCCAAAAATCCTATCCGTTCAATCATATATTTTGAGGCGTTGTATAATTTCATCAGGGGTAGAATCGGTAACCAATAACCTTTTTTCCCTGGATTTTTCCCCTGAGATTATGCTTACATCGCTTTTGAGAATGGAACTTAGCTCCGCTACGAGTTCTCGATTTGCCGCTCCTTTTCTGGCTCTTGACTTAACCTTTATCTCTAGGTGATTTCTCCAGGGGTTTATCCCGACGATTTCGAATCTGTTGGAATCTGCTTTGATCTTCGTCTTCACGACGACATCGCCATTTTTTTGCTGAATTATTTTTTTAGATCTTTCGGCTTTCATTATATCAAAAATCCTTCTATTTACTGTGTTTCCCAAGAAAAATAAATTAAAAAGGGAAAGGGATTTTTACTCCAAGAACTTTGACACGTACGGGGAGTTCTTTTCTCCCCTTTTGAAGTGGCCGGATGGGCCTTCTTCTAGATATTCGGAAAACCAGGACTCGTGTTGGATTTCTTCATGCAGGATTGCCTTAGCTAAATCGTATGTCCGATGGTCCTTTCCGGCGGTCATGTTACATATATCGGTGTATTGCCTGACTGCGCACCTTTCCGCTCCCACAAGCACTTCAAGAATCTTCTCCACATCGGTACTGTCTTCAGGCAACTTTGCAGGAGGACATCCGGAGATATCGTGAAATTCTTTAAGATCGTTAGGTAGTTCTCCTTCTAGCTCGTAGATTCTCGGAACTAGAGCCTCAAAGTGGTTCCGGTCTTCGATTCTGGCGTCTTCTGCAATTTCCTTGAGCGTCTCTCCTTCGAGTCCGACCAAATTTACCCTTAAATGCGTGTAGTAAAAGTAGGTTGTTAACTCGGCTGAAGCGTTTTTTACGAGAAGATCAATAAGCTTGTCCACGTCTACTCCAGCTTTTTCCACTACTTCTCTGGCTACTTTTGCCAAAATTATCACCCCTATTTAATTTAAAGGTTCTATTTTAAAAATATTTTAAAATAATATTCAGCTGTACTTCCCATTGAGTCTTTATTGTACCTTGGGACAATATCAAGGAAAGATAGGAAAAGTGTCTGGGCTTCACATCGGCCTACGTAAAAGCGGGATTTCTCCGCAGAGTGCTAATAATGGTTATTCCTCTTCTTTTTTGTTTAGTCAGAATTTGCTGTTTCTCTGTATTTTTCATGTATCATATTTCTGTCGAACTCGCGGAATCGATCGAGCATATCGTCCAGCTCTTCTTCCGAGAAGTACTTCATGGAATTAGGTAAGAAAGTCCCATCCTCCTCTTCAATATGAGGTGGATATAGCTTGATGAGTACTTCGAACTTGTTTAGGATTTCGGATAAAGCTTCATCCTCGCCTTCAACGTATTTTTCCTTTTCCTCCTTCAATGCTTGAACTTTCTTTCTGGCAAATTTGTGATCATCCATTAATTCGTTCATTACTTCTCTATCCTTGGGTTTCAGCTGTTTTTTCTCAAGTTCGGCGAATAATATATCTTCTTCCTTACCGTGATGGGTTTTATCTGCATATGTCTGGAAGAAATCAACGGCGGTATCGATGAAGACTGGGTCTACCCTTTCCTTTTTCATGATTTTTTTCCTTTCCTTTTTGAGTCTTGAAATCATCTTGTCAATAATGTCGTGCTCTTCTCTTAGCATTCCGATTGGTTTCAATAATTACACCAGTTGGGTAATCTTAATTTAGGCGTATAAAGTTAATGAAGCGGAAGACGTGTATTATTGCTATATGTAATTTTCCGGTCAACTTGAGCGTATAGTTGTGTTTCCATTTCACATTACAGCGGTCTTTGATTGGATCTGCAATGCTAGACTTAATGTTCTCCAAATGCTTAACGACAACCTTTAATTTAAGGCTACCACAAATAGGTTAGAAATTCGGCCTCCTTCAGTTTGTCCGAGCTTCACAATTGAACGAACGCTTAGAGGTTAGATAATATGAATTCCAGTCTTGTCGGACCCGTGATGGCCTTAGCCGGAGCCTTTATGCTGGCGATCGAGCTGATGTTCATAAGAAAGGCCACGGTTAAAGGGAGATCTTTCGACGCAGTTCTGGTTTCCATATGGGTCAATGTCGCGGTTTTCCTCCCGGCGTTCTTTCTGTTTCATGGCTTTAATTTCGAGTTCAATACGCTTTCCGTGGCGTACTTTATTTTGTCTAGCCTTTTAGGTACAGTTTTGGGTAGGATAGCCTTTTACGCAAGCACGAAAAGGATAGGAGCCTCTCTAACGGCTCCGATATCACAAGCCAACTTGCTGGTTGCAACGATATTTGGCATAGTGGTTTTGGAGGAGGCTATAACGGGTGGGCATCTGGGAGGAATATTTATCCTTTTGGTTGGTGTCGTAGTCGTTAGTTATGAGATCGATAGAAACGGAGGGAGAGGAGCGGAGCTTGTTCCGAGAGTGGAGTTACTGCTTCCCTTCTCCACGGTATTGCTATTCGGACTTTCCGCGCCCCTCTTCAAGATGGGCCTCAACGAGGGCACCCCCCTGCTGGGTGGATTTGCCCTGAAGTCCGTTTCCGCCCTGGTGGGGGTGGCTAGTTATTCCCTGGCTAAGGGATTTTCACCACTTCGTCCGTTTTACACGGATCAAAGGCGTACATTTGCCATAGCCAGCGTGGCTCAGACGGCCGGATTCTTTTTGATTTATTCGGCTCTTGGCTTTGCTGACGTTGTAGCCGTAGCACCCTTCCAGAACATGCAGCCTTTCTTCGTCCTTTTGATGTCCTATTTCTTCCTCGGCCACTTGGAAAAAATCACCAAAAGGCTCGCAATAGGTGCGATTCTGGTCGTTGCTGGTGCTATTATCATAGGGGTCTTCATGTGAGTTCCTTAAGCTTCGCTATGACGGGGAGTTAGGGTTGTTGTAGCATGCTTTGGTGGAATTTCTTTCGTAATCCTCTGTGGTTAGGGGTGAATCTTCCCAGGAGGCGGTTTTTCCGTCATCTGTTCATGGAGGATTAAAAACGTTCAATTCAATAATTTGACAGTTTTCACCGCTTATTTTTCGAATATGAGTTATTATGGGGCTTTAAATCGAGTTTTAATTTTCTAAATGGAAGGTTGTTAGAGATTGTTTAAATACGACTTGACACCAGGGACTATTGAGGAGATTTGGATGAAAAATAAGTTTCTAGGTATCGTGCTAAATCGAAGTGGATTCCGTCCCTATTCGTACGGGGATGGTTTTAGTTTCTCCTTAAAGGAAAAAGGGGAGGTGAAAATGAAATGTTGAAGTTAACGCAAGCAGGAGTTGCAACGGTTGCCGCCGTTGTAGCGGCAGTGGCGATTGCCGGAGGCTCGGTCGCAACCCCGGTGGCAGTTGACTCTTTCTCCGAACAAAATCCGGGAGATCCTCTCTACGGGTTGGAAAGAGCCGGCGAAAGCATCAAGGAGGCCACCTTTGCGGATGGTCAGGACTGGCACCTGGAAAGAGCACAGGAGCGAGCTCAGGAATTCGCTGCAGTGAAGGAAAGGGACGTTTCGAGCAATCACGAGGGGCTTCTTAGCGAGTCCGAGGAGCGCCTGAGAAAGGGAATAGAAAGTACGGAGGACTTAGAAGGCTTAGATAGAGCTGAGAATGCTGTCCGGAAACACTTGAGGATCCTCGAAAACGTCGAGAACAAGGTGCCAGAGGAGGCCAGGGAGGCTGTTCAGAGAGCTATGCTTAGGGGTAGGACTCAGTCGAAGGCCCTCCAAGAGGTCGGAGAAAATTTCCGTGGAAGTTCTGGACAGGGCGATGTACCGCCAGGACTCCTAAAACAGGAACTTGAGAACAGGTCCCGAACCGTGGAAAACGTTGTCGAATCCCTGAAGGATAGGGAACTACCCCCGGGAATATTTAAGGACGTTGTTGAAAACAGAGAGGTTCCTTCCGATAATCTGATGGATTTGCTTGAAGACAGGAGACTTTCACCGGGCGTCATCAAGGGGATTCTTGAAAACAGGGAGATATCCCTTGACGAAATCGAGAGTTTCCTCGAGGAAAGAAGCCTCCCCCGAGGTATCGTTGAGAAAATTTTGGAAGACAAGGGAGCGAGCAGGGATAGAATTGATAACTTCCTGGATGAGATTGGAGTGCCAGGAAAGCCCGATAATGTAGGAAGGCCTGACAATGGCGGAGCACCTGAAAATGACTTGCCGGGAAACGGCGGTCCTTCCGAGAACGATCCGGAAAATCGCCCCGAGAACGGAGGAATACCGGAGAACGTTGGTGGGCCCGAGAACGCAG
>JBKHIS010000080.1:0-4732 GCA_046538535.1 Hadesarchaea archaeon
GTTAGGTGGAGTGGAAGGAATAGAGAGAGTAATTGTAAAGGCCGAGGATGAGGGTTACGTACTATACACAGAGGGAACTAATCTGGGTGAAATTCTCCCTCTTCCGGAAGTGGATGCCAGTCGAACGACAACAAATCACGTCCGGGAGATCGAGGAAGTACTGGGTGCCGAGGCCGCTAGAAACTCCATAATGAACGAGGCCATTGGCACTTTGGAAGAGCAGGGTCTCGAGGTAGATCGGAGACATATCATGCTTGTTGCCGATGCAATGACTACGACTGGTGAGATAAGACAGATAGGTAGACATGGAATCAGCGGTGAGAAGGCCAGTGTTTTGGCGAGAGCAGCCTTTGAAGTTACAGTAAAGCACATTCTTCAGGCTAGCGAAAAGGGAGAAGTCGATAACTTAGAGGGGATTGTGGAGAATGTGATAGCTGGGCAACCGATTCCACTTGGAACCGGTTCGGTCGAGCTTGAGATGTTGGGAGGGGAAAGCGATGACGGTAAATGAGGAGCTTAGAGAAGCGGAGAGAACGGGAAAAGTCCTCTTGGGTTCGAATCAGTCCGTTGAAGCGACGAAGGAAAAAGAATCGAGGTTAACTGTTTTGTCTACTACTTGTCCGTTTGAAGTGGAGGAGAAAGTTAGAAGATACAGCGAGGAGAAGGATGTACCTGTTTACTACTATGAAGGAGGAGGCAATGAGTTGGGTCTTGCTTTTGGTAAGCCTTTTTCTGTAGCTGCAGCAGCGATTATTGAACCGGGTGACTCCAGCGTTCTAGAGGTAGGAGAGAGTTTTAGATGAATATTAAACTGGATAACGAAAAGTTAAGATATCTTGCTCTTTTTGAGGAACTTACGGGCGTAACACCTAAGGATTGTGTTGAAAGCGGAGACTCTGGGGATAAACTAACTTTCGTTGTGGATGGAACGAATATGGGGAAGGCGATCGGTCAGAATGGAAAGAACATCGGAAAAGTTAGAAGGAAATTGGATAAGAGGGTTGATGTGGTTGAGTATTCCGATGATCCGGAGGATTTTTTGGGGAATATTTTTTCTTCCGTGGATGTTGAGAGCATTGAAGTGAAGGAGGAGGACGGTGAGAAGGTGGCATACATCGGCGTTCATGACTCCGACAAGGGACGGGCGGTTGGAAAAAATGGATGGAATATAGAGAGGGCAAGAAAGCTGTCGGATAGACATCACGGGATATCAGAAGTGTCTTTCAAATGAATTTTTAAGAGTTAAGTTCATACAAAGGTAATCGAATGGTGTTGTAATATGAGTAATGGTGCAAGTGGAGAATTTGCAGCTAGAAAGCTAAAGAAAAGCCGACAAAGTAGGAGATGGCAGGATGAGGACTACAAACGCAGAATGCTCGGTTTGGATGAAAAGACGGATCCTTTGGAGGGTGCTCCACAAGCGCGGGGAATTGTCCTCGCAAAGGTTGGTGTTGAGGCTAAGCAGCCGAACTCAGCCGTTCGAAAGTGTGTTAGGGTCCAGATTATCAAAAACGGGCGTAGAGTCACCGCTTTTGTTCCAGGAGGGAACGCGATCAGCTTCATAGATGAGCATGATGAGATTCTTATTGAGGGCATTGGCGGTGCTGAGGGTGGCGCTAAAGGTGATATCCCTGGAGTCAGGCATAAAGTCATCAAGGTAAATGGAGTTTCCTTGAAAGAACTTGTCAGGGGAAACAAGGAGAAACCGGCGAGGTGATGTAAATTCCTCTGAAATATTTTGATCGCTGGGCCGTCGATGATGCGGGGATTAAGGACCGAGGCTTAAGGAGATATATTAGACTGGAGCCGAAGCTTGCGCCACATAGCTCGGGTAGGCAGAGCAACAAGAGGTTCAATAAGAAAGATGTTCCGATAGTCGAACGCTTGATGAATAAGTTGATGCGCTCGGGCCCGGGTAAGGATAAGGTCGGTGGAAAAAGCATACGTGGTTCCAAGAGCTGTGGAAAGAAAAACAAGGCCTACAATATTATTCGCAATGCATTTGAGATTATCGAGGAGAAAACTGGGGAGAATCCAGTTCAGATTTTGGTTGATGCTATTCAGAATTCCGCTCCAAGAGAGGAGACAACGAAGATAAGCTACGGTGGGATTACCTACCACGAAGCAGTGGATTCGGCCCCGCTCAGAAGGTTGGACATTGCTATCAAAAATTTGGCCGACGGCGCTTATTCCTCTAGCTTCAAGGATTCTGAGTCCATTGAACAGTGCCTTGCTGAGGAATTGATTCTAGCCTCTCAAAACGACAATAGCAGCTATGGTGTTAATCAGAAGGCCGGTGTTGAGAGGATAGCTGAGGGTGCACGTTAAGCAGTCCCCTATTACAATTATTTTTCCTTTGTTTCTTCTGGTTTCTTATTCAGATTTGGTTACTTCGGCTAGTATTTCTGTGGTAAAAAATCGGAATTGGTTTTTTTAAGTGAATAAATATCTCTTTATATGTCTTTATTTTGGCTTAAATCTCTTTTTTGTGCGTTTTTACTATTTTAAATTTATTATTGTCCTTTTTCGTGGGATTAATATAGCATCAGGCTGTCGAAAGGTTTTTTAATGCTAGTGCAAAATTAGAGGTAGGAGGTAAGAAAATGGCAGAAAAACCACACTTGAATCTGGCAGTGGTAGGTCATGTCGACCATGGAAAGTCCACTCTTGTAGGAAGGACTTTCTATGAGACCGGTAAGATCGATGATTCAGTGATAGAGGAGTTTGAGGAAGAAGGCAAGGAAATGGGCAAGGAAGATTTCAAGTTTGCTTGGGTAATGGATGCAGTGAAGGAAGAAAGAGAACGTGGCTTGACTATAGATCTCGCTCACGAAAAGTTTGAGACTGATGAATTCTATTTCACGGTTATCGATGCTCCAGGATATTCGGACTTCGTCAAGAACATGATTACAGGTGCAAGTCAAGCAGACGCAGCCGTTTTGGTCGTTGCTGCAGATGACGGTATCATGCCCCAGACGAGAGAGCATGCGGCTCTTTCGTACACTTTGGGAATAAATCAACTGGTAGTAGTTGTTAACAAGATGGACAAGGTAAATTACAAGCAAGGCACCTACGAGGAAATAAAAGAGGATCTTATTGAGCTTTTGAGCGGGATTGGATACAAGGAACCAGAGAACTTCCTGTACGTCCCCGCTTCAGCTTTCGAAGGCGACAACATTAAAGAGTCCAGCGATAATCTGGAGTGGTACGATGGACCGACGTTTTTGGATTCTCTGAATAATTTCGAGGTTCCGGAAAAGCCTGTAGATAAGCCTCTGCGTATACCTATTCAGGACGTTTATTCGATCACTGGAGTCGGAACTGTCCCTGTGGGGAGAGTAGAGACCGGCGAAGTCGAAATAGGAGATGAAGTTATCTTCGTTCCGTCCGGGAAAAAAGCAGAGGTTAAATCGATTGAGATGCATCATGAAGAGATCGAGAAGGCGGGACCCGGTGACAACATAGGCTTCAACGTCAGAGGTCTTTCGAAGGATGAGATTAGACGTGGAGAAGTTGCTAGTCACCCAGGTGAAGAACCTAAGGTAGTGGAGGAGTTCTCCGCTCGTATAGCCGTTTTGGAACATCCATCGGCAATTACGGCGGGATACACGCCCGTATTCCATGCTCACACGGCTCAGGTCTCCAGCGAAGTCACTCAGATAATGGAGAAGCTGGATCCTAAGACGGGTGAGGTCGTTGAAGAGAACCCCGATTACATTAAGACCGGAGACATGGCCACAATTAAGGTTAGACCCACAAGACCATTGGTGATAGAAAAGGCATCAGAGATGCCTCAAATCAGTCGATTTGCTATCAGGGATATGGGTCAAACCGTTGCAGCCGGAGTTTGTACTGACGTGACCTATAAGGAGTAATTTTTATTTCTCCTGCTCCGATTCTTTTTCTTTCTATTTTCTATATTTTTACCTTAAGTACTTGCAAGTTTTATAAAGGGAAACACCTAAACTTTTTTTACCCTCGAGATGACTTGTGGTAGAGTGGTGATAGATTTGCAGAAGGCCAGAATAAAACTTTCAGGAACGGATCTTGAAAAGCTGAATCAGGTATGTGATGAGCTTGTAGGCATAGCTGAGAGAATAGGAGCGGAGAAGTCCGGTCCAATCCCTTTGCCGACGGATCGAGTTAAAATTCCCGTAAGGAAATCTCCGGATGGGGAGGGGACGGCGACGTGGGATAAGTGGGAACTAAGAGTACACAAGCGTCTGATAGATATGGAGGCCAACGAAAGGGCCATGAAGCAAATCATGAGGGTTCAGGTGCCGGAGGAAGTCAATATAGAAATCCAAATGACTTCATGATTTACTCTTTTCGTTAATTGTTGTTTTACATTTGATTTGTTAGATTTAGTGAGTTTTCAGGGGATATATGCTTGGCTGTGAGATATTTTTGAGTAGAAGAGATTTACCTTTTTTTCAGAACCTGAAATTAGGGGAAATTTCATTATGTGAGGTCTCATAAATCGTTATGATTGTAGCCGGGGTGGCAGAATCTGGCAATGCGCCGGCCTTGAGAGCCGGTGGCCCTTGTGGCCTTCTGGGTTCAAATCCCAGCCCCGGCGCCATTTTTGCCCGTAAATTTTGTTTTCGGTGTTTTGGGTTTTTGTCTTTGGTTTTTCTTTTTTTGGGCCGTGTGATTGGTAAGTATTTTTGTACTAAATTGTACTTTGGAGTCCTGAAAATGGGAATACTTTTAAGGGTGAAGAAAAAGGGCA
>JBKHIS010000029.1:0-14575 GCA_046538535.1 Hadesarchaea archaeon
CCTCCAAGAAATCCATAACCATCTCCTCCGGAGGTTCATAACCTTCCACCGGTTCAAAGAAAGCAGCTATCTTCCTTTCTCCATCATTCACCCGAACACCTACAACAACAGCTTCATCTATCCCTTCATGCTCCTCAAGTAGGGACTCAACTCTTCGTGGCCAAACCCGATTTCCATCCTTTTCGATGTAGAGGGCAGACCTAACCACAGTGACGGAACAGGGGGCGTTCTCAACGACTCCTTCTGCTACACTACCCAGTAAAGCTCCCCCGATTCCGCTCCTACCTCTGTGACCAATTATTATATGATCATAGCTTTTTTCTTCAGCGAACCTTACTATATCCACTTCGGGATCATAACCTCTTACCAACAGTTTAGTATCTACTTCTATACCCTTCTCGGATGCTATCTCCTCTGCCTCTTCAAGAATACTCTCACCAGCTCTATACTCTTCGTCTCCGGCCTTTTCCTCGGAATACACAATAGTCATCTTTTCCGGATTCTTTCTCTCTGCTTCAAAAATGGCGTAGTTAAAGGCATCCCAAGACTCCTCTGAATCATCAAGGCCAACAAGAATTCTCTCATTCAAATCAATTCACCTCCCGCACATTCTTAATTATGTATCTTGAAAAATAAGCTTTCATCCTAAACGGAAGATAATTTCTAAATTTTGATTTACATTAAGGACAATTTATTTAAATATTTAAACAACTATTCAAATATTGTATGGAAAACGTAAAAGAAAAAACTCTAAACAAAACCGCCGAGGCCTTCAAGGCACTCGCCGACAGAACGAGGCTTAAAATTGTTCTCAATCTTATCGAGGGAGAAAAATGCGTTCATGAAATCGCAGAGACAACGGAGCAGAACATATCGAATGTTTCCCATCACCTCAGAAAGCTCAGAGATAAGAGATTAATCGATTACAGAAAAGAAGGCAGGCACAAAATCTATTATATAGTTGACGAACACGTCCTCAAAATCACCAAAGAGGGAATAAATCATGGAAAAGAGTGAAAGTTTGGATAAATCCACATCATGTGATATCTGCACGAGTAAGAAAGACGAAAACTATGAAAAGAACGAAAAAACGGCTTACGATGAGAGGGAAATACAGAACGTTTGGAAAACCAAAAGAGCTGTAAAAAATTGGATTGGCGGTACTTTACTTACTCTAGGAATCATTATTACCTTTACATCTCCTAACATTAACAAACTAATTTTTTCCTTTCAAAACACGAAGTACCTAATCTCTGATGTGCTTTTTCTAGCTAGTATAGGCATAGGGGGAAACACAATAATACAAAATGGACTAATTTCCCTCAAAAACAGAAAAATAAATATTAGTCTTCTGATGACTGTTGCAATTTCCGGATCTGTAATAATTAGTGTTTTAGGGGGGCAGCATATCCTCTTGGAAGGCGCCACGCTAGCATTTCTATTTAATTTTGCAGAAACGCTCGAGAAGTACTCAATAGAAAAGGCTAAAGGATCATTGAAGGAACTCATGGACCTGTCTCCAAAAGAAGCCACAATCAGAAAAAATGGAAAGGAAAGAACAGTAAAAGTTGAAGACATAGAGATTGGAGACACAGTACTGATTAGACCGGGAAGCAGAATCCCCATTGATGGCGAGATAAGTAATGGGCAAAGCTCTGTAAACGAAGCTCCTGTAACCGGAGAGAGCATACCTATTGACAAAGGTGAAGGAGACAAAGTTTACGCCGGAACGATAAATGAACACGGCTTTCTCGAAGTCAAAGCCTCCAAGGAATCTTCTGATTCCACAATTTCAAAGATCATAGGAATGGTAAAAAACGCGGAGAGAAGAAAGACAAAACATGAAAAATTCATTCAAAAATTTTCAAACTTTTACACCCCCCTCGTTGTAGCTATTGCAATATCAATTTCAATTCTGCCTCCTCTCCTCTTGAACAGTCCCTGGTTAAGATGGATTTTAAGGGGAATGACCATGTTAGTGCTCGCTTGTCCTTGTGCTTTCGTGATAAGCACTCCCGTTACAATAGTCTCTGGGATAACTAGTGCTGCTAAAAATGGTGTGCTAATTGAAAGTGGAACCAGCCTAGAATCTATGGGAAACGTAGATGTTATGGCCTTCGATAAGACCGGAACGCTAACTGAAGGTAAGCTCACAGTCACGGATATTATTCCACTAAACGGAAAAACAAAAAAGGACGTGATAAACTGCGCCTACGGTGTAGAAGAGAAAAGTGACCATCCAATCGCCCAGGCCATTACAAGACACGTAGAAGAAAATACCAAAATGAAAATTGAACCAGAAGTAACGGATTTCGAGGAATTGAGTGGAAAAGGAGTTACTGCAAAGGTGAAAGGAAAAAAACATTACGCCGGGAGACCATCATTCATGGAGGAAATAGGATTTGATCTCAATCATGTCCACCACTCAAGTGATAACAAAAAAATAAGAAAAGAAGCAACGCGAATGTGCAAACTCGATAACTGTTTGAATCTTCTGGACGAAACTATACCCCGACTACAGAAAGAAGGAAAAACTGTGATACTTGTCACCTCTGAAAATGAGCTGGAAGGCATAATAGCTGTCTCAGATAAAATCAGGGAAAACGCCAGAGAAGTAATCGAGAGCTTAAAGTCTTCAGGAATTAATCCCATAATGCTGACTGGCGATAATGAAAATACCGCTAAGGTAATTTCGAGTGCAGTAGGCATACAGAATTATCAAGCCGAATTAATGCCGGAGGAAAAGGTAAAGACCTTGGAAAAACTTTCAAGGAAACATAAAGCCGTCGCAATGGTCGGGGATGGAATCAACGATGCCCCGGCCCTAGCAGCAGCAGATGTAGGGATTTCTATGGGTGCGGTAGGATCGGATACAGCCCTAGAAACTTCAAATATTGCTCTTATGAAAGACGATTTGTCCAAAATTCCTTATCTGCACAAACTATCCGTCAAAGCAAAACATATAATTAAGGAGAACATTCTAGCCAGCCTAGCGATCAAAGCTATTCTAGCGGTGGGCGTTCCCCTTGGTTACGTAACAATTGCTCTAGCTGTTTTGGCAGGCGATGCTGGAATGACCGTGGGAGTAACCGGAAATGCACTGAGGCTCTCGAAATTAAGTTAGAATGCAGATTCCAATCCTGCAAAATTCAACCGATTTAATCCCCTAAATATGTCTCAATAGACCTCGCTGTTTTTACGAGCTGTCCTTCTGGATCCACTTTTCTTTGCCGATTTGCAACTTTTTCAAGCGATACGGTTCTAATATCAGTCCCTTTAAGGGCCACCATTCTTCCAAATTCTTCATTAACTACTGCATTCAAAGCTTCATAGCCAAAACGAGTCGCCAAAACCCTATCCCGAGCTGTTGGAGTTCCACCCCTCTGAACATGCCCCAGAACTGTGGCTCTGGTCTCAACATCCGTTCTCTCCTCTATCTCATCAGCAATAAAGGAACTAATCCCGCCTAACCGAATTGGATCCTCGCTTTCCTCAACGTTATTTTTCTTAACGAACTCACCGGTTGGTTTTTTGACACCCTCAGAAATCACCACAATGCTGAATTTTCTACCTCTTCTATGTCTATCTCTAATTGCATTACATACTCCTTCGATGGTGTACTCCAATTCAGGAATCAAAATTATATCTCCCCCACCGGCCAAACCTCCGGATAAGGCCAGCCAGCCCGTATATCGACCCATGGTTTCTACCACCATAACTCGTCGATGAGATTGAGCCGTGGTATGTAGCCTGTCAACGGCGTCAGCCACTATCTGAGAAGCGGTATCAAATCCGAAGGTTACGTCGGTCCCAAACACATCATTATCTATCGTCTTGGGAACGCCAACAACCGGAATCCCCAATTCCTGTAAACCCTTTGCTATTGTCAGTGTCCCGTCCCCTCCAACACATACGAGAGCATCAAGATTATTACTTTCAAAGTTTTCAACGCATCTTTCTGACATATCCTCGGGTTCTTTATCCTTCTCGTAAGGAGGATAATAGTTAAATGGATTGGCCTTATTAGAAGCGCCAAGGATAGTTCCGCCTTGTGTAAGAATTCCGCTCACATCATCCCAGGAAAGCTGTGACGTTCGATTCTGAACGAGCCCATCATAACCATCTGCTATGCCTAAAACCTCGATACCATGTTTATGTATGGCAGGCTTGACTACCGATCTTATCACCGCATTAAGACCCGGGCAATCGCCTCCACCTGTTAACAGGCCGATTCTTTCAATATCCGAAGACTTTTCCAATATCCTCAAACCTCCCTTTTCACTATTAATATTCCGATCTTTTTTTATCATTCGTTTCGAGCAATGAGCCCGATAACTTCTAAGTTTAGCACACAATGAGTTTACAGAATGCATAAATTTCTAATTAGTAGTTTTAATTTCTATAAAAAAATCTCCATCATCTCTCCAAAAAATCATCCGAAGGAGGGTCGAACTGAAAAGGACCCGAAAAATAATCGGAGATACCCACATTCAGCAGAAAGGAAGTAATAAATTAAACCCTTCGAAGATAAAAATCGAATGATTCAATGAATAAGAAACTACAGAATTTAAAACTCGAATTGAAATACTCGCCCATTCTGACTATAGGAACAACGATACTTATCACTATCATATTCTTATTCCAACCAGAAAACGCCGTGGATAAATACGGATTGACATTGAAGTTAATTTCAAAGGAACCCTGGAGACTTATAACAAACCACTTTGTTCATATAGACGAATCACACTTTCTAATGAACGCTATAGGCTTAATTTTCTTCTGCGGGATACTGGAAAACACCGGCGTGAAAAGAAATCACATTATTCAAGGAATAATATATTCAGTAATATTTTCGGATTTATTCGTTCTGTCCTCTCAACTGATCAGGCCCTCTATTGTGATAGGGTTTTCGGGTGTGGTTTACGGCCTCATAGGGATGATGATCTTACTGTTAGACTGGAGAGGAATTCTTGGTCTAGTGATCATATTTTTCGGTCTTGGAGCTCTCATGATGGGGTCCAACATAGCTTGGAGCGGGCATTTAGGGGGTTTTATCGGAGGATTGATACTTGGAAACAGGATCCTAAACTCATAATTTTAAATGTATAAATCAGCTCCATAGAAAATTTACTAAATAAGAAGTAAAATAAGTTTTAATAACCTATAAGGAATTTATAGTTAAATTGAGATTTATTAAAGAAACTTTATACCTAAAAATATTAAATAAAATCCGTAAACTTAAAATAATATATACCAAATATCATACATTCGATTTAACATATTTAAAGGGAATTTTATGTATTTCTTACGGATCAAAGGGTGAATAATTTTCATATATAGTTATAATTCTATTAATATTTAGGATGCCGATCGGAAGCTAGAGATCATGCCAATATTCGCGCTTTTCGATACCTATTAAAGAAAATCTGGTAATACAATTTGCGAAAGCAAAGAGTTAAAAGCCAATTTAATTTAAAAGGCTTTTAAAATTAACTTTCACTATGACTTCCATGAAGACCAAACAATCCATATCGAGCCAAGGGATGGGCCTAATAATATTCTTCTTAGGCATAGGACTTATAATCCTAACTTTCTACTTCGCATATTCTGTTTTTACGGAGCCCGGAGCACTGAAAAGGTTCGCCGAGCTAGCACCCAAATCAAAGTCCGAAATAATCGAATCTATTACGAAAATGGCCTCTTATTTAGTAGCAGCAATTCTTCTATGGATTATGGGGAGCATTAGCTCGCGTATAGCGGAAAAAGGGCTGGAAATGTATCAAACACCTCAAAATAAAAAATCAAACATTGAAAAAGCAAGGAGAAAGTAAAAAGAATAAAAAATCCCATTATTATCGAACCAAAAAAGGTGAAAATCTAAAATGAAAAACCTGGAAAAAAGGAATATTCTGGAATTAGGGATTATATTTATGGGAATAGCACTGCTTGTCTTAACGTTTTATATAGCTATAAACGTCTTCTTAAACCCTGGGACACTGAAAGGTTTTACAGAGCTAGTACCAGACATTGAACACATAGATTTCGGCTCCGAAAACGAAGCTGAACTAGAAGGAGCTTTCGAATCATTGCTCAAAATGATGTCTTATGGGATTGCAGCCTTGCTTCTCTGGGTAATGGGGAGTATAGGAGGAAGAATCACAAAGCATGGAGTGGACATGTACAAATCGTAAAGTTTAAAGTAATTAGACCGGAGAGTAATCAGACTGAACTAAAATTTTACCTTTCAAAATCAGTATCGTAAAGAGAAAAAGACGTAAAAGGATGAACGACTAATTTTTAGAAGAAAACGCAGATTTATCTGCTCTAACAAGACAAAAGGATTAGCTTATCTCATTAATTATATGAAACCTCAAAAAATGTACAACTTAGAACCGAATAAGCAGCTGGCGTCCGAATATTTTGAAATAGAATTCATTAATAGCTAAAACTTACTATACCCCTGATATAATTTACTTAGTACCACCAAATTATTTTTTATTTTCAAATCATGGTTAAAGATAAAAGTAAAGGCATCAAATATAATACAAGGTTATAAAAATGTCTGAATTACCAACAGCTGCTGTAGATAGGATTATTAGAAAATCTGGAGGTCAAAGAGTTAGTAAAAGTGCTGCCAGAGAGCTCGCCGAAATTCTCGAGGAAAAAGGAATGGAGATAGCTAGTGACGCAGTGGAGTTTACAGAACATGCGGGAAGAAAAACAGTGTGGGATAAGGATATTCGTCTAGCGGCTGACAAAAAATAAATATTGAAAAACGTCTCGAATATATCCAACAAGTTAGAAGAATGTTCCAAGTAGATGATTTCATTTAAAACTTCATAGAAAAATCTGAAAGTCAAGCTACTCGTCCAAACCCCACTTTCGGCAAAGCCACACTAATCAAAAGGTTAATCTTATTATCTCCCAAAAAGCTAAATTTAAAACGGATGTTTTCAGGAGACAGAAAGGGAAAAATAGGACCATTTCCAAACGGATTTGTTATCTTTCTAGCACTCTTGATCTTAGCTTTAGCGGTAATATCATTACCCAACGTGGGGAGAGAGGAAAGAAGAGAGCCCAATGGAGTTCAGATCCCTGAAAGAAGGAATGCAATTACAAGGACTTTAAGAATAGAAGTTACAGGAGAAGTCATGTATTATAGAGAAACGTACATCTGGAGCGAAAACGACTATGTGAATATAAAGGACAAGAGAGAAGAATTTGAGGAGCTTCAAAAAGACCTCTTTAAAGATAAATACGACATAGAACCGGAATTTACAGAAATTAGATTCTTCGATACTGATAGATCCACTTTATTTCAATGTGAGGTATGGGATAAAGTGGGAGAAGAGGAAAATGTTTACGTAGGAAACTTTGATTGGTTCCTGAACCCATTGGGATTAAACTTCGTAGACAATGAATTTGAGGAGACTAACGCAAATTTAATTTGGAACAATGAATTAGACGAAATTTCAACGGGAATAGTTTTAGACTTGCCACCAGAAAACGCCACATACGAGATAGGCGGGGACTCATTTGGCCATGGAGCCACGAAGGTATGGTGGACACCGACCACGGATTGAGGCAGACGGAAAACAAAAGCAAAAAAACCAGGTGTATCCTTGAATGGGATTTAAAACTCCTAATCATGTATTTTAATATCTACTTGGAAGAAAATCATAATTGAGCAGATTTAGGGGAATTTTCCAGTGACTTTTTCACTGAAATTACACTATAAATTCCTTTTCCGCTCAAATAGAAAGCAGGAACGGAAAGCAGCATAAAAGCAGTCTGTATAAAAGTATGCAACCATGTCGGTCTGAAAAGCCAAGGAAAGTCAAGAATAGTTATTCCAATAGCCAGAAAAGCAGTTCCCAACCATGCCCACATCAGACCTGACTTACCCTCTCTACCCCTCTTCTTTACGCTAAAGTATATGCTATGTGAAACGAGGACTAGTACTATCATTTCAATCAACATATAAGTTCCAAAAACTCTGTAGTCGTAGGTCGGTGCATTCATCCTTTGAACCCAAGGAGCCAATTCATAACCGGGATTAAATCTGGTATAGAAATCCGTAGCACGAGCACAAAAGACCACATCATGAACACGTGAAGCGGCAAGGCCCAGACATCCGAAAAAAACAACAAAAATTGATAAATCACCAAGATGCACCCTTACCGTTCGGGAGATTATTGGAACAACTCCAGAGATAGAGGCACTTACTGGTAGGATGAAAAAAAGGGTAAGAAAAATAAAAAGTAGATTTCTCTCGTCGCCCGGGAAAAAAAGGAAATTATGGTACATAGTCGTAAAAAAAACCACAATTGCCATGAGTAAAAATATAATAAAAAATTTTTGAAACTGCCTAGAATTCATATCATATCTATTTAAGTAATCCGAAAGATCTTTCCACCACCCGAAATAATAAGTTAAAACTCCGAAATTCAGAGCCATTATTATATAGAAAATAACTATATGGCCCGTCCCTTCAAGATACATCCAATCAGAGTAATCTTCTAAATTGAGCTTTTTAGAATTAATGGATTAGAATTTAGGATATGGTCTCGGATTCAACAAACCATCCATATTTTATTTCGGAAGGAGAACGCTTGTGATTCATCAAGTCTTGAAACCATCAATCCGAAAATGCGCCTAAATAATATACGGTAAAAATTTCCAGAATCCCCAGAAACAATTCCCTAGCTTAATTTTTGCTCACAGATTAGAGTCCGTGTTCTCTGCTTCCTCTTCAACCGGGATTTTGGGCTTTACTGTAGGGGCTTCCTCAATCACTTTCTCCTTCCACCAGCCAAAAGAATAAACGAAAAGAGCTATTCCCGCAGCAGCTAGGTTACTTACTGATAGACCCATCCATACACCTGTATCATTCATCCCAAGCCAAAGAGCAAACAGAAATACAAAGACCAATCTCAGACCCCAAATCCTGCCTAAATTCAAGATCATCTGCTGGAAAGTATGTCCCGAGCCTGCCATTATTTGTGTAACCCCCCTAAAAATACAGAAAAACGGCAAGGAGAGTGAAAAAATCATCAGGAGTTCTCCTCCAGTACTTATAACTGCCTCTTGACCGGGAACTACGAATCCAATAAGTACGTTTCTGGCGAAGAACAGGGGCAAAGCTATGGCAGCGCCTAAAACGGCCAAAGTTATTAGCCCTTTCCTTGCAACCTTTTCAGTCCTTTCTTGCATTTCCGCACCCAAACTTTGACCAATCATCGTGCTCATAGCCATGGAAACTCCACCAATTACGAGAAATGTTATATTGAGTATTCTATTTCCTGCACCGTAAGCAGCACCCGCCACATCCGGATTGGGCAAGCGATAAACCACGGCCCAAAGAATGAGGAATCCCAGAGCTTCGCCAAATCTCCCAAAAGAAGAAGGTATGCTAACTGTCAAAATTTTCTTGATCTTGGATACATCCGGAATAAGATATGAGGGATCCATACTTATCTCAAGTTTATTTGAAAATATTAAATGAACAGAGTAGAGAGCTCCAAGAGCCCTTGTAACCACAGTGGCGATAGCTGCTCCTCTTATTCCCAAGCTCGGAATTGGATATCCAAAAAGGGTCGGTATAGTAAACTCCAATGGTCCAAGAGAAACTGCGTGTCCCGATCCAAGGATCAGAATGGGGTCAACAATTATATTGAGAACTGCAGCAACTGCCACTATCTTCATAGGAGTTACATTATCACCCCTACCCCTCATGACAAACATGAAAACAAAAAATAGAAACATGAAAGGGAGGCCCAAAAAGATAATCCGTAGATAATCCGTTCCATAACTGGCCAAAGCCTCCCCCTCCGCTCCCGCACCCGTTAACAAATCGAGAAGGTAAGGAGTGCCGAGATAACCTATTGCCGCGAATAATATGGAAAACGTAATCGCCAGAAAGTATATCTGACCCGCATATTCCGAAGCCTTGTCAAACTTATCCGATCCTATATACTGAGAGATAAGCGCTAGCGCAGCCACCCCAAAGCCGATTTCCACGGACATTATTATGAACACAACGGACCAAGCTTGGCTAGCCGCCGCAACCGAGTAAGTGGCCTCGGGTCCTGTCAAACGCCCAAGCCAAACCGTATCGGCAAGATTATAGAGGGTCCTCAGAAAAGTCGCTATCATTATCGGCCAACCGAGTTTGAACATGACTTTGAGGATATTTCCCTCCAGTATTTCCTCCTTTCCAGGTCGACCCAAGCGGCCTTTCAAGTCACTAAATCCTTCTTGAATTCTCTTGTGACCGTTCATGATTTTCTCTGTCAAACTGTAGCTCATGATTTACGCCCAATCTTAAGTTTTTCTTTCTTTTATGGATAATCGTAAATTCAAGTAAAACCATCGGGTCAATATTCCTTTTCACTCAAAACTATTTTACTCGAGACAGCTCTAAAGTACCGGTAGAATTATTCCTAAAAAAACAGTCGATAAATCCACGTATACCTGAGTTCGCAGCGGGATACGCGGTAAGTTTAATCCAGATTCTATTTTTTTCAATAGATCATTAATTCATCAAGACATGACAAAATACATCATAGGTAAATCATAACTAAGAGAAAAAAATAAAACTTACATGCGTTTCTCAACACAGTCTAAGAAAAAGACCTTTCAAGGATATATCTAAATGGTTTGTACACGAAGAGTCCAAAAGGAAGCATATAAGCAGACACTGTCGGAGCGGCCGTTCCAATTCCTACTCCAAAATCTCAAGCAATATCCACGAGAATAGGAGAGGCCGCATAATTACCACACATCACCCAAAATCCCGGCATGCCTAACGGGAAGACAATAAAATAAAAATTTTTTCCGAAAATCTCGTCTCCTTGACCATTCCCCCTAAAATCCAAATCCTCCAGCATGTAAAAAAAGCTTAAAAAAGCATTGAGTTTTTCCTCCTCTATGCTTTTCTTAAGCAATGGGGAGATATTAGAGGAGTTAATCGCCGAAAAATAACTCAAAAGTAATTATTTTGGAAAAACCCAACATGTAAAGTGAGTAGGGCGGGGAGCGGGATCGGAATAATATTCGACCCTTGGAAAAACTAAGAAAGGTTTATCAGTACTAGTCTCTTCTAAGCCAAGAAACCCCCAGATACACGAGAGGTGTATCAAACAAGGCCACCACTATCTTTAGGGCCCAATACGGAATTATCAAAGCGAAAATATAGACAGCTGTAAATTTGGGCGATATTCTATAAAATGCTATAAACATGAAAATTGAAGTATCCAAAAATTGACTCGTAATCGTCGATAAATTATTCCGAAGCCACAAATATTTTCCTCTAGTCTTCTCTTTCCAAAAATTAAACGCCCAAACATCATGTAACTGACTTATAAAAAAAGCAACAATGCTAGCAATGAAAATCCTTAAGCTAATTCCGAAAACTCTCGTATAGCCTTCCTGGACAAGACTTCTCTCTGCAAATGGTAAAGAAACCGAAAGAGAAGTCAAAACTAGTACAAACACCAAAGAGAAAACACCAACCATCACCAACTGTTTCCCCTTTTCCTTCCCATGAACCTCTTCGATTATGTCGGTTATCAGAAAAGTTATCGGATAAGCAAATATGCCCACAGAAAAATCGATAAATCCCACTCTAGCTATCTTAGCACCTAAAAGATTACCCGCAATCAAAGAAGCCACAAACAAACCCTGCAAAAGGTTTGTTTTGCTTTCCACTGTCCATTCCATCTAATCCCTTGAATAGGAAAACCACTTGCTTATTAATTTATTGACTGTAATTCGAAAATCATTGGTTACAGGAAAAAGAGGACAATATCCCAATTAGACCAGCTAATAACCCGAACAACATATAAAAATAAATTTAAAATGGTGCGGGGGGCGGGATTTGAACCCGCGTACCCCTATGGGACAGCGCCCTCAACGCTGCGCCGTTGACCTGACTTGGCGACCCCCGCTAACTCTATAAAATTACTATCACTATCAAAACCTTTAGAGTCTTTCTGATGAGCCCAGAGATCAAAATCCCGAATTATAGCATTGGTCAAACACTATTGAAACCCGGAAAATGAAAACAAGCACACGGCAAAAACACTAAAATTTAAAATCCCTTTTGATTTCGTTAGAGAAGATAATCCTCTGGGAGATTCCCAGAACGTTTAATCAGATCATGACCTATTCAAACGAACAACAAATTTTGCTCCGCCAAGATTCGAATCCTCCAAGTCCACTCTACCTCCGTAACTTTTAGCAATCTCCCTCACAAGATATAGACCTAGACCTGATCCCCCCGAAACTTCGCTCTTCATTCCTTTATCGAAAATCCTGTCCTTTTCCGAATCAGGGACTCCAATACCATCGTCCTCGACCCGTATAATGCACTCCTTATCGTCGGACTCTATGTTCACCATGATTAAATCGCAATTCGCATGAACTATTGAATTTTCGACGAGGTTGGAAAAAATTCGCTTCAGAAGCTGACCTCCCTCGACCACACATTCACATCCCTCAAATTCAATTTCTATTCCCCTATCACCTGCAAGGGCACGGTTCTCGTCAACGGCCTCCTGAACCAGCGGAGCGATATCGACCTCCTCTCTTTCTATTTCGTCCAGCTCTCTAAGCACCCTTATCTTTTCTATCATATCCACTCCCTCTCTTGCCGAATTTAGGGCCTTATTGACCATTTCCTTCTGCTCCTCAGAGAGCTCAGTTTCCTTCAAAAGCTCCAAGTAACCCTCGGTTATTTGGGCCTTGTTCCTGACATCGTGCCTCAGCACTGAATGTAAGAACCTCATCCTTTTCTCTACCTCCTTTCTATCCGTAACATCCAGGTTTAAACCCACCAGCCCCCTGACCTCTCCGTCCTCATTGTAGATCGGTGCCTTTGATATGAGATTATAGACTTTTCCTCTCTCGGGATGTTCACTCTCGTCCTCTCGATTAATCACAGGTTCTTCCTTCTCCATAACTTCCAAGTCCTCTTCGTAATCCGAAACCTGCTCGGGATACAGTTCTTCGTCAGTTTTGCCGATGACCTCCTCGACACCTCTTTCCTTCAACCTCTTCTCAAGCATTTTGCTGATCCGAATGTGCTCTCCTTCCTTGTTTTTTATATAGATTGAAGCCGGAAAGTTCTTCAACATGCTATCTAGAAGATTCCTCTCCCTTTCAACTTCCCTTCTCCTTTCCTTCCGTTTCGTTATGTCCCTGGAAATACCCATCATACCCATCACGCTTCCCTCGCTATCGTAAAGGGGTACCTTCGTAGTGGAAACCCATTTTTCCTCCCCATTCGGAGTTACGTATTTTTCCTCCTTATCGACTATGCTCTCCTCATCCTGAATGACCCTCATGTCATCCGCATACATTTTCCGGGCCTGTTCCTCCGGGAAAAAGTCCAGATCACTCTTTCCTACTACTTCCTCCTTGTCCACACCCAGCTCCTCAGCCTTCGAATTACTGACCTCGATAAAGTTCGCCTTCCCATCCTTAAAATAGACAGTATCCGGGATATTTTCCAGAAGAGATTCCAACAATGTATTCCTAAATCTTAACTCCTCCTTGACCTCCTTCCTGTCTGAAATATCGCGAGCAACGCTCAGTATTGCCGACTCTCCCCGATACTCAATCAAGCTAGAGCTTATCTCCACGGGTATCTCCTTCCCTTCCTTCGTCCTGTGGGTGGTCTCAAAAATCTGGGTTCGGTCTTCCTCCATTCGCTCAATAAGTTCCTGTATAAAATCGGATTCCAATCCTGCATCGATATCCATTGGACCCATAGATAGAAGCTCCTCTCTGGAGTATCCCAAGGACTCCAATGCAGTTTCGTTTACCTCCAGAAAGTTACCTTCGAAGTCGATAACCCAGGCCGTATCGTTCATACTGTCTATTAAGTTCTTGAGGCTCCTTTCCGATGCCTGAAGTTCTCTTTCTCTCTCCTTTCGTTTGGTGATATCCCGAACAAAGGTAAAATGATACTCCCGCCCCTCATGCTCCACATGATTAATCAATAGTTCAACCGGAAATCTTGTTCCATCCTTCTTTACATTCTCCGTCTCAAGCTTACATCTTTTCTCCTCTCGCACCCTTTCCCAGTATTCATTCCAGTTACCAGGTGAAAAATTCGGATCCAAATCAAAGATACTCATGTCCTCCAATTCTTCAACAGAAAACCCAAGCTTTTCGGACGCTCTGTCGTTAACGTATATGATCTTCCCACTTCTATCGGACACAAAAATTGACTCAGGAGCATGCGTAGCAGAAATCTTGAAAAAATCCCTTCTGCTCTCCAACCGTCTGTGCTTTACTTCCTGCACTATGGCTCTTGCGAGAACGCCATACTGAGACTTTGGATCTCCACCCTTCTGAATATACCGATTGGCGCCTAGGTTCAGGGCCTTCACCGCCACCTCCTCTCTTCCCTTACCGGTAAAGACTAGAAAGGGAATATCGCTTTCACGATCCTCCCTTATAAGCTTCAGAAACTCCAGCCCATCCACCTCTGGCATTTGGTAGTCAGAAACTATGGCTTCGTACTCCTCCTTTTCCATCAGCTGCAGGCCCTTCTGAACGGATCTGGCAG
>JBKHIS010000030.1:0-14352 GCA_046538535.1 Hadesarchaea archaeon
GGAGTAGATTTGGAACAAATTGAAGATTTGGGTTATGAGAACGTTGAAACCATCAAGGCGGATATGACGGATCCTAAATCCAAAAAAATAATCCTGGACAAAATACAGGGAAGTGCAGATGTAGTTATTTCAGATGCTTCACCCAATATTACTGGAACTTGGGACATAGATCATGCGAGGTCGATGGAGCTCTGCAAGCATGCTTTGGAAATAGCTAAATCGGTTTTAAGGCAGGATGGAAGTTTCTTGGCTAAGGCGTTCCAAGGGGAATTTTTTAGGGATTTTTTGAAGGATGTGGGTAAAAGCTTTGAATTCCATAAAGCCTCGAAGCCTAAGGCTTCGCGGGAGAAGAGCGCCGAAACGTATGTGGTGGGAAAAGGGTACATAGGATAGTTTAGGAGATTACTTCAAGAAGTACTTCCATTGGGGCGTCCGTCCGGATCCCCGTGTCCGAAAAATAAGTTCTTGAGGCAAAAAATCCCTTTTTTCTAATATCTCTCAAAGTTTTGTCCAATTTAGGTGGGGATACCCCGGCCCTTGAACTCAATTTATGCACTTCATGGAAGGTGGGGGGGCCATCCGTCTCTTTTTTGGTTAGTTCCAAAAGACGAATTTCCTCTGAGGATAGCTCAAAATCGTTTTCCCTTGTTTTTATTATGGCATTTTTGATATGGTTTCTGTCTGAAAGAGATCCTAGCCAAAGGGGTCCGGAGTTGTGAAATTCTTTGCCGCACTCGCATTTTTCGTCTAGGGGAGTGGAAATTCCGTTTTTCCATTTTCTCCTTCCGCAGGAAAAACAGTGCGATATATATCCTTGATTTTTGAGCACTTTGTCTGCTTTTTTTGCTCCTTGAGATACCTTGAGGTGTGAACGGAAATAGTGTTGTGTTGCGTGAGTTAGTACAGGCTTGAAAGCGAGATCATATGCTGCTGCCCTCCTCTGAATGGCCCCGATGAATATTCGCACGCCTAGTTCTCTGGAATAGGGGGTCCTTAAGGGTTTTGCACCGTATCTTCTTTTGCAGGGTCGGGGATGATTTCCACATAGGGGTGCAGTGTCAGTGGCTGATGCTAATAGGAGGCCTCTTCTGGAAATGGCTGTAAGCGCAGAATCTATGAAGGGGATTGGAGAGCCGAATGGATCTATATCTATTACGTGAAATCTGGGGCGGTAACCGGAGATTAATGAGTTACCGTCTTCTTCTCTGACTTCGACTGATTTCAGATTGTTTATCTTTTTATTTTTTCTTATAAACTCAGTAGCCTTTTCGGAACGGTCGTTAATTACGACTTTACTAACCGATTTCAGTTCCTTGGCGTATCTGATGCCTCTGGCTCCTACTCCCGCAAGAAGATCGCAAATTCTGAGACCATCTATTTCTTCTTCGTATATCTGTAAGGATGATACGGAGAGGTCTCTGGATAGTTCCATCACTGGATTGAAAAATACAGGAGTTTTCGATGGTACATATTCCTTTTGGGAAGTTCTATAGTTTTCCAGCTTTGGGACTTCAAGCTCAACTCTTCCCTCTCTTACTATTTCCGTTTCCATGTTACAGCACAAAGCACACATTAGTGGGCTTAATTAAGATAAGCTTTCCCTAATCATTCTCTTAATTTTTTTTGGAAGGTAGTTTCTGGTTTTCTCGTTTACCTCGAATATTCTGATGTCGGATCTTCTTTTTACCTTTCCGATAAACCCGGAATGCGATCTTTGGTGAATAACGGCGAGGAGAGGTTTTTCGGATTCAAGAGCTTTCATAGTTTGATCCTTGAAAATTTCACTGTGTACTTCCATCGGGGCTATTTCGTCTATTACAATAAAGTCGCTTTTTTTGATTGCTTTGGAAAGTACTTCTTTGCTCATGTAATCGATATTTTGAACGTTTACCTTATATTTGCTGATTTTGGGCCCTTGGGTAAACTGTTCATGGGCTAGTGTTTTGGATCTCTCACTGGATATGTCGATGATTTTGAAACCTTTCCTGATTCCGTTTTCTCTTATTTCAGGACAGTATATTCCGCCCGCTTCGAGTCCTCTGCGTTTGAGGTCGTCCACTACCTTGTTTACTATCGTTGACTTTCCGATGCTGGGTGGGCCAGTAATTAAAAAATTGTGGGACAAAGTGAACACGTCCTAAGATTGTTCGATGCTTTTAACTTACTTTCTTTGAACTATGAAGGTGTCGTCTTCATCGTCCCGTCTTTCGATGTCTGCCAGTTCCGCTGCTATATCCCCATCTGTGACCTCCACCATGTATAGTACTTCGAGTTCGTAGTCTGCCAGGTTCGCTTCGTCTCTTGCAACTTCGATCACTTTATGGGCCCAATTGTTCCAGACCTCTCTGGCTTCTTCCGAACCAGCTATTGAGGCCTTTATTTCTTCCCAGACGTCTGTGGAGAAGGATCTAGTCTCGCTTTCCTCCCTACTCGAGCCCTCTTCGTTTTCGTCACTGAATTCAAAGGTGAAGTTAGATTCGTTTTCCCAATTAAGATCGTTCTCGTTATCCATCTCTCTCATCATTTCCAGGATCTGAAGGGCATTCTCGTATAATTCTTCGTCCGACTCGCTATATGAACTTGATCCGGAGATCTCTGCGTTCCAGTCTATTGTAGCGAGGACGTTGCTTGGATATAATACTCTTTTTATTTCTGTGTTTTGAACTCTTCGTATCGTCTTGTCGTTTTCTTCAATGTAGTGTACGACGTCAACTCGACCGTCCAGCTCTGCACCTGGAGACTGTTTAAAGCTATTCGTGACGGGTACTAGGAAGGTATTAAACTCTCGGAAAGTCGCTTTGCTTAGAACTTCCCAATTCTCTCGGGATAGGAATTCCTGAGCCAAGCTTTTCTCCATTCGAGCCTCGGAAATAAGGCTGTTTTTCTTTATCCTTACTACTTCTTCGGTGTTTATTCCTCCGATGTCTGATTCGTGGTGTTCTCTCCAAGCTTCTGTTGCTCTTTCTGGCATTTCCTCTTCAAGATTCTCAAGTTCGCTTAGAGAATCCGCATCTTGGATTTCGTTCGTCATTGTTGAGCGGAATTCTGGTATATTATCGAAAGTTCCAACGGAAATTTGCTTGGCGTTTTCGATTAGAGCTTTCCTCTTTTGTTCGGCTTCGTATGCCGCACTAATCTGATTAAGGACGGAATTTATTTCAGATTTAGAAGTAGAGTCGTCCAGTTCCGCATTGAATGTAGATACTAGTTCTTGACTTCTCTCCGTGCTCAGCTGACCCAAGGTCTGGTTCAAGGCTCTCTTTGCTTTTTTGCGATCCTCAGCAAGTTCCTCTTCTTCAGGCATTTTAAAGCCATAGTAGTATACTCCAAATGAAATCGCTCCTATTATGACGAGTACTACAACAACCCCTACTAAAACAGAAGAGTCATCTTCTTCTTTCGGTATACTAATCTCCCTCCAACAACAATCTTGATTATCCAGACTTAGTATTTAAATCCAGCTATTTGCTATTGGAAATAGGTGTTTTTATTTTCAGAAGTTTTGGAAAAAGAGCAATAAATTATCGGTTCAAATATTAGTTGAAGGCGTTAAGAGGAGATGGAAATATGCCAAAGGATGTGGTGATCGGCTTGGACGAGGCGGGTAGAGGATCAGTATGGCTGGTCCGCCCAAAGGCCCCGTCCTGGGTCCGATGGTAATCTGTGGTATTGAGATAAGTCCAAGAACTTATGGAGAATTGAAGGCCGAAAGGGTTCGAGACTCGAAAAAAATTGGTGAGAATAGGAGAGCTGAACTAGCCGAACTTATCCGAAAAAGAGCTAAGAAAATTGAATTTGTGGAATTCTGGCCGGGAGAAATTGATCGTATGAGGGAAGGTGGTACTAATCTGAATGAAATAGAGGCGATCGGCTTTGCTGAATTGCTCGATCTCTTTAAAGCTTCCAGGGCATATATAGACTCTGCGAGTGCCAATTCTGAGGAATTTGCACGTGCTCTGAAAGGTCTCTGTGAGAAGGATAGCATGAGATTGATTGTTGAGCATAAGGCCGATGAAAACTATCTTCCAGTTTCGGCCGCTTCTATTATGGCTAAGGTCAGAAGAGATGGTAGAATTGAGGAACTTAAGGAAGATTATGGGGAGATTGGTTCGGGTTATCCGGCGGATGAGAGGACGGTCAGATTTTTGGAGGACTGGATCAAGAGGAAGGGTGAGCTTCCCGCTATAGCTCGAAAGACATGGAAGACCGCTAAGAGAATGAAAGGAATCTTCGATAGCTAATGACCCCCGAAGTGTAGCCCTTCACACTAACTCCGAGATTCATCGTTTGTCATTTCGACGCTCTCCACCCGGTAACCCTCGTGGAGGGCTCTTTTTCGGAGGTCAAATCCATCATGTTTCATACCTGGGTTGTCCTGCAGTCATCGCTAGATGTCGCATCAATTAGCCTCCTGCAAGGACCGCTAAGGTATGGTAGCTGATGGTCACTCAAGTGTCTCCGTGAAAATGCACTGGCGATCATGATTTCACGCCAGCCCTCGATTGCCACGGTTTGACCCTTCATCGCAGTATTATCTCTCATTTTTCGGATACAAAAAGCTTGCGTAAAACTTTAAAATTTGACATCTTAATCCATTTCTTCTGGATTTAAATGGAATTACGTTGCTTTTTAGTAGTTTTAAAATTAATTAGAGTTTACTTTTCGTATTATTCTCCTATATGACTTATATAAGCCTTTGGCGGATTATTTTACTTAGGAATGTATTGGAAGATATCTTTTCCAAAGAAATTAAATAGTAAGGATTTTTTCTCTTAAATTCTAATGTGATGGGGGTAATTTATTTTTCTTTTTGAGCTATCTTTTTCTGAAATGAAATCAGATAGAATGGAAAATCTCGAAAGGAAAGATTTCATTGATACGATTAAGAGGACAATAATTATTATGGCCGTAGCTGTGGTGTTCACCAGGTTGCTTGATTTCCCGTACTGGATAACATTGTTGGCTGTCTTGCTTGGCTTGCCAGTTATTTTGCACGCTGTTTTTTGGATCCGAAAGCTTGAATCTCCTCAAAAAGGGGAGAATTAAGCGTTGCGGCCACGCTTTGAAGAATCGATGTATATCCGCTAAGTCACTCTACCTTCTATCTATGGCGGATTTCTTATTTGGGATTTCCTTGCTGTTTGGGAGGGTCAAAGAGCTTCGATTTCCAAATATTGGTAGTAGTCAGTATCGATGCTGTTCAAGTCGAAAACGTTTAAAATATTCCTCTTTTTATCTACGTCAATTTTATCTAAGTACTTTTCTTCCGCATCTTCTTCCGACCCTGCCTCTATGACAGCGAAGTTGTAAAATATGGAACGGTTATCTCTTGGTTCTTCTATTATTAGAAATTTTGTCATCTTGAATTCAGTTAGGGATTTGAATCTTTTAATTATGTCGCTTTGCTCCACGTTTCCCTTTTACGCTTTCCAAACTTTGCAGGCCACTTTTTGGAATGTCGTTATTTTTCCCCTTCCTTTTCCGTAGTTTGAGATTTTCTGAAGTCCTCGTATTCCTCGAACTTAAATTGCTCAGTTAGTTTATAGTAGGCGTTAAGAACGTGAATGCTTCCAGTTATTCCAGCCGTCAATCCAAAGAGTGAAAATCCAAATAAATTCTTCCAGGAGTAATTTCCGTGCTGTTCCATTGTCAGAATCAAAATGATGGGGACGAAGAATAAAACAGTTCCGATTAAAGTTTGAAGGAAAGCGTAATCCTTTCTAAGTAACAATTTACCCCCGTTGGTTCATATATATCCTTTTTTCTTTTATTTTTTGAGTTTTAGCTTTATCGTCCGTCTCTTTCTGCGGTATTTTTGAGTTGTTTTTTATTCCAGAAATAAAATGAATTGCCAGAATGATTTACCAATTTTCCAGAGACCGGAGATTCTTCGGAACTTAGAGGCATTATAAGCACGTCGGACTCGATTTCCTCTGCCAATTCCAGAATATATTTATATAGCTCGTAGGGTGGTCTTATGGAATACAAAAGGTCTGCGCCTTTATAGGGGGCTTGATTGGGGTTTGTTATGTTATCGATTGTAGGATCTATTTTCTTTGATACGTGTTTCTTCTCAATGTCGGTTGCTATTAAATTACATTTTGGAAAGCATTTCTTTAAGTCGAGAAAAATAATTGGATAGTTTCCTATACCTATCTCGACTATTTTTTTCGGATTTTTGTATTTTCTATAAATCCAGTCCGCTATAGGGTGGATGCTATTCATTTGCTTCAAGTTCACGTCTTATTATTTACAATTAAAATTAAAGAAAGGAAAGAAGTGAGTGGCGAGTTGATAGTTTCCCTAGGTCAGCTTGGCTTCTTTTATCGCATTGCGAATCTCTTTCATCATCTCTTCTATTGGTCTCTCTTCCTCAGCTGTTATATCCTTAACGATGTCTTTTTCTCGATAGAAGTCAAGCAGTGGCTTGGATCTTTCACGGTACTGTTTTAGTCTGTTTTTTATAACTTCTGGCTTGTCATCTTCTCTTTGGTAAAGCTTTCCGCCGCACTTGTCGCATATTCCTTCTTCTTCTGGAGGAATCGACTTAAGATTATATATTTCGCCGCAATCTCTGCAAACTCGTCGATTTGAGAGCCTATTTATAATGACTTTCTCGCCCACGTTAAGGTTAATAACCAAATCGATTTCGATATCCTCGATTTCGTTGAGTGCTTTTGCTTGCTTTAGCGTTCGGGGATAGCCGTCGAGTACGAAGCCATTCTTACAATCCGGCTCGGTCAGCCTTTCTCTGACGACTTCGTTTACCAGATCGTCGGGCACTAGGTCTCCTTCGTCTAAATAGCTCTTTACGCGCTTTCCCAAGTCAGTTTCCTTCTTGACTTCTCGCCTGAAGATATCGCCTGTTGCTATATGGGGGATGTCATACTCTCCGCTAATTCTGCTGCTGTAAGTTCCTTTTCCTCCGCCGGGAGGACCAAATATTATCAAATTCATTATTTCACCCAATTTTCTAAACACGGAAAATAATTAAAATCCTTTCAAGCTTCAGGAGAAATGCTCGTAACCTCGGTCCGGCAACTTTTCTATTTTTTTATTCTTTCTGATGCGTACACCTTCTTCTTTTTCAACTTTCCCTATCAGTGACGGTTTCGTTTTTATTTCGCTGAACTTTGTTTTTAGGGACTCCCAGGCTTTTTCGCTAGCCGTGAATAGTAGCTCGAAGTCCTCTCCCCCGTAGAGAACTAGGTCCTCAAGGTCATAATCCATTTCTTCTGCAAATCTTCTAACGCTTTCCTTTATTGGAAGCTCGGACCATTCCACGGTTATGCCGACCTCGCTCATCTTGGATATCTGCCATAGGTTTGCGGCCAAACCATCTGTGATGTCGATACAGGAATGGACTCCCTCGGTCTCCGAGAGAATTCTTCCCTCTTTTACTCTGGCGGCTGCTTCGAATGAGGCTTTCTGAAGAACCGGCCAATCTTCAAGGGAGATGTTTTTTAAATAGGCCTTTGTAATTGCAGCCGAGGATCCTAGCGTGCCGGTCACTCCAACGAAATCTCCTGGTTTTGCTCCTGATCTAAGAAGGAGCTTCTGGGGTTCCGCTTTCCCAACTGCTGTTCCCGATACGATGACCTGTGATGATTCATTGAGATCCCCACCTACGATTTGCGTTCCGTAGTGTTTTGCCGTGGAGTTCATCCCTTTTAACAGTCTGGTAATGAAGTCTAAGTCCTTGTTTCTGGGAGCTCCTATTGAAAATACCATACCCAAGGGTTCCGCGCCCATAGCAGCTAAGTCGCTTAAATTAACTACTACAGCCTTTTTGGCGACCTGTTCGGGTGAAGTATCGGGGCCGAAGTGCACTTTTTCGACCAACATATCCGTTGAAACTACGACTGATTTTCCGTCGATGTTCATAGCAGCAGCGTCATCGCCTATTCCTACGTGTACTCCCGATTCATCTTCACAGATATCCTTTGCTAGCATTAGGATCTCTCTTTCTCCTAAATCTTTGAGTTTCATATTTTATCCTCTCAAAGCAAGGGCAAATCGCCCGTTATCTTATCTATCTTGTCCTCGGGCCCTGGTCCAATTCCCAGTACGGTGGGCGTTCCGGGAGGAAGTTCAGTCAAGCCGGCATCCTGAACGAGTTTGTGAGGGATATTCAGATTCTCAGCCAGGGATTTTAACTCTTTCAGGACATCTGCGTTTTTTACCTTTACCGCTACCTTTTTTTGACGTTCTTTCTTCCAGCTTTTATACCATTCAGGCCTTTTTTCCATGGCCTTTTCCGCGGCTGACACGGATCCGTGGGCTACCTGAACTGAAAGCTTTCCGGGACTCATATTTAGGTCGGATCGGACCACGATAACCTGTTTGAAGCGAGTCATTTCAATTTATCCTATGTGGTCACTTTTTGAGCCGGAGTTCTTGCATAAATTCCATTAAGGCCTGTCGGCTTCCGTTTACTATAACTACTAGTACTGCGCAGAGGGCACTGAACCCGAACACGGAGGCCAGGAAGGGGATGAGTCTGAGGGCCCTCAGGGTCGGCTGAGCAAGGATTATTCCGGTTAAGATTATTATTAGAGCTCCGAGTCCGAAACTAGTTCCAATCCTTTCCAGAAAGTCGAGCCTATCCGAGCCCGGAAAGATCAGTAGGCTTAGGAAGAATCCCGGAATAAAAAACATTAGCATGCCGATAATGACGTATCCGATTTCTATCATGCATTCACCACTCGATACCCATATTTATTTAGAACTTAAAAAAACCGTTGCAATGGATACCTGATGAAAGATGTTATTGTAGTAGGAGGAGGCCCTGCCGGAAGCTGGATAAGTGCTCAGCTGGCGAAGAAGGGGTTTGAGGTGACTATTCTCGAGGAGCACGGAGAAATTGGAAACCCAATGTGTTGTGCAGGGATACTGGGCAAAGATCGGATAAAGAAGATCGGGATTGATCCTATGGATTGGTCGATCAATGAACTGGAGAGAGGAGTCTTTCATTCTCCGGAGGGGGAGATGCTGGAGATAACTAGGGGAAGGACCGAGGCATGCGTGATTAACAGGTCTGAGTTTGACCGCGACTTGGCCAAAAGGGCAGTGAGAAGTGGGGCCGATTTAATGCTTGGTACTAGGTGTCGAACTGTTTCGAGGTCTGCAGATGGTGTGGTTGTTAAGTCAAGGAGTAGGGATGGTGTTGAAGAGGTAAGGGGAAGAATGATTATAGGTGCTGATGGAACTAACTCGGTGGTGGGAAGATCGTTTGGTTTGATTGAGGAATTTTCTCCAACTGTATGTCTGCAGGCAGAAATAGTGGCTCCTCACGATGAAAGCAGTGTACATGTTTATTTGGGCAACGATATATCTGCTTCCTTCTTTGGTTGGACGGTTCCTGCGGGGGATGTTGTGCGAGTCGGTTTGGGTGATAAGAATGGGTGTTTGCCGGAGAAGTTCTCCAGACTTTTAAGATCCAACTCAATCTTGCCCCAATCTTCCGAAGATAGGATTGTTCGTTGTACTACGGGATTGATCCCTAGTGTTAAAACACGAAGTATCTATAACGATAGAGCAATACTCGTAGGTGATGCTGCGGGCCAGGTGAAGCCTCTTACTGGAGGGGGCCTATACTTGGGTTTGAGATGCGCTGATATGGGAGCGGAGGTTGTGGAGGAAGCTTTAGAAGAGGGCATGAGCGAGGAAACACTTCAAAGTTACGAGAACGGTGTTCTGGATACTTTTGGTAAAGAATTTGAGTATGGGAGAATTGCAAGGAACCTACTTGAGAAAATGGACGATGAAGATATAGGAGATTTTCTCGGAATTCTAAGAAAGTCCGAGGTTAGGGAGAGAATTATAGATAATGCGGACTTTGATCACCATTCCGAGTTAATAAAGATTCTAATAAAGGAAGCGCCTCATTTGGTGGACTCTCTTGGCGTTAAAAATTTGGCGAAGTATTTAGGATGGCTTACAGGGATTAAATAGAGATCTTTAGATATATGGAAGATATAAGAAACTCTTTTTAAATTATGAAAGTACTTCTTGTTGACGATGATCCCCATATCCTTGAACTTGGGAAGACATTTATGGAGCGTGAAGATGATCGTCTAGCTGTGTCCACTGCTTCTTCGGGGGAAGAGGCTCTTAAGATGGTCGGAGAAGAGGATTTTGATTCCATTGTTTCTGATTATAAAATGCCTAAAATGGATGGTCTAGAACTTCATAGGAGGATTGAAGAAGAAACTGACGTTGATGTTCCATTTATTCTTCTAACAGGTAAAGAGGATGAGGACGTAGCCATCAAGGCTCTTAATCAAGGGATAGATCGATACTCTAAGAAGGGTAATAAGGATGTTCGACAAGTTTCTGGAAATTCTTCTTCTGTAGAAGGGTCCTTTTTTAAAAGCCTTGCCATGGAAGTTGTGCAGGAAATCGAAATGGATAGGAGGGGTTCAGAATGGGTGGAGATTTATTCCGATACGATTCCGCTTTTAGAAAAGATGCTAGATGGGGGGGATAGAGGAGATAAGGCCATCAATTAATTTAGATGAAGTTCCGCCAATTTCCTATCCTGAGGCTGAGAGCGAAATTGGAGTACCGGCCGATGAAGCGATTGAGATTTTAGAGTCTCTTGTGGAAGAGAAAGTTTTGTCAGAGGAATTTTCGGAAAAAATCTTTGTTTGTCCTCGATGTAATACGGCTCACCTTAGATTCAGAACTAGATGTCCATACTGTGGATCTCAGGCCCTTTCGAAAAAAGAGGCCTTGGAGCACCTTTCTTGTGGAAATATTGCTTTGAGGGAGGAGTTTAGGTTTGAGGGCGATGAGCTCATTTGCCCTAAATGCAATAAGGAGCTTGAAAGTATTGGAGTGGATTACACTAGAGCTGGGATACGTTACCTCTGTGAGGATTGTGAAGAGAAATTTGATCGTCCAGAATAATTTTTTCTCTGTGAGCAGTGTTCAAAGGAATTCGAAATTAAAAAGGCGGATACTATATTCGCTTATTCCTATGCTTTAAACCCCAATAAAAGGATCTGGCTTCGTTGGAAGCTTGGGCGCGAAGAGAAAAATGAGCAGAACTGAACTTGGGAGTAAAGTCCCGACGGTAGCCTTGGGCTCATCTATCATCGTTCTTTTAATATTGTTTCTTTATTTTGTCTCTTCTGAAGTCTTTACTTTGTGTGGTCTAGTTGCGTTGGCAGCTGCTTGTTATTTCCTATTCTCTTTAGTATTTCGAAAATCCACAGAAGACCATGCAGGGAAAAGTCACCTGTCTGTTTTGTTATTGTTAGTCATTTTTCTGCCAGTTTTCATTGGGCTAGCCTTGGCCTTGTTTAGTGAGTTCTCTTTATTACTGGTTGTTTTTCTTACAGGACTGACGATGGTGTTTTTCTATGATTTTTTAATAACTCTTAAAATTGGTAAGGGGGTACAAGCTTCCTCGGACGCTAAGGCCTTTACGACAGCTCCGGAAAGTTGGAAAGATCTTTATCTTCAAAGGCTTCGGTGGTACAGGGGTACCTCCAGACTATTTTTAAACATAGAAATGTTTTTGATAATCCAAGATTTGGGTATTTGCATAAGTTGAATTTACCGTATCTTTTGTTTTCCCTGATTTTTCTTCCAATAGCGGGATTTTTGGTTTTAGGGTCTTTATCTTTCGGCGTTTTAACCGGTTTTTACGTGGAAATAGGACAGATCTTTTTATTTTTTCTGCTGCTGATGGCTTTAATCTCAGTTTTGGCTATCCAGATGGATAAGGAAGACTGGAAATTGACTATGTTTTCGCCGTTCTTTCTCATAGGATACAAGAATTTTCTTGATGTTATTAAGGTAAGGAGCCTCTTTGACTTGATTTTCGGAAGAGAAGTTGGGTGGACTGGCACTAAAGAAATAAGTCCTGTATCTGAGAAAGAGGTTGAATCTTATAGTTGGATAGAAATTGTCGCGATAATGGCCATTGTTATCGCGGTAATTGCTCTTCTGCTGTTGGCAGTTTTCTTTCTATAGTTTATCTTTACTGAGGACTGTTTAGTTGAGGGCCGAACCCGAAACGGGATATTATCTCGGTGGTCTTTTAAACTCTGATATTTAAGTAAATCGATGGTCGCCATGAACAAGTTTAAAAATGTTTCCGTTCCCGGAGAAGGCGAAAAAATAGAGTGGGATGGGGAGGATCTCGAGGTTCCGAGGGAACCGATTATTCCCCAAATTGAGGGCGATGGTATAGGGAGAGAAGTGAGCCCTGCAGCTAAAGTCGTGCTTAAGGAAGCTGCGATAAGAACAGGACGTGACATTCATTGGATGGATATTTACGCAGGTGAGGCCGCAAGGGAGATCTATGGAGAATATCTTCCAAAGGAGACGCTGGAGGCGATATTGGAATTTCGGGCAGCGCTTAAGGGCCCTCTAACGACTCCGGTTGGAGGAGGTTTCAGGTCTTTGAATGTCACGATAAGACAGAGCCTCAATTTATACGCTTGCGTTAGGCCCGTGTACTACCTTAATGGCGTCCCTAGTCCGATGCGAAATCCAGAGAGAATGAATATGGTTATTTTTCGAGAGAACACTGAGGATGTTTATGCAGGTATTGAATGGGAGAGAGGAAGCGATGACGCGCAAAAAGTTCGCAGGCTCCTAAATGAAAATCTTGACACGGATATCCCTGAAGACGCGGGAATTGGGTTGAAGCCGATAAGCGAACGAGCCAGCAAGAGGCTTGTGAGAAGGGCTATCGATTATGCGTTGGATCACGCTGATGATTTTCAGTACGTAACGCTTGTTCACAAGGGGAATATCATGAAGTTTACTGAGGGAGCTTTTAGGACCTGGGGATATGAGGTAGCGAAGAGGGAATACGGCGAGGAAGTGATTACTGAGGATACCCTTTGGAAAGAAAGGGAGGGGGAAGTGCCCGAGGGGACGGTGGTGGTCAACGACCGGTTAGCGGACAATATGCTTCAACAGATGATAACCAGGCCATCTAATTACGATGTCCTGGCTATGCCAAATTTGAATGGAGATTATCTCAGTGATGCGGCAGCAGCACAGGTTGGTGGTCTGGGAATCGCGCCGGGATCTAACCTAGGAGATGGGATTGGCGTTTTTGAGCCGACGCATGGGTCCGCGCCCAAGCATGCTGGTAAGGATAAGGTGAATCCAACTGGAGAAATTCTGTCTGGAAGAATAATGCTCGAATATTTGGGGTGGGAGGACACTGGAAAGTTGGTAAAGGACGCTCTTGAGAGGACCATACAGGATAAGACGGTAACTTACGATATATATAGAAATATTGAAGGCGGTAAAAAGGTGAAGTGCAGTGAATTCGCGGAATTAGTCGTTGAAAATATGGACTCCTTTATTTAAAGAAGATTCCGCTTATTTAAGCCCTAACTTATCGGGGAGGTATTCCTCGACTACGTATTCTAGACCGTATTTAGAAAAAGCCTGCTGCTCTGCTTTCGTGCCAAGCTTCAGCATTTTCTTTATTTCCTTTTGCCAGAAGTCATCGCTGTATCTTGGATCCTCTAGAAGTTGCTTCAGCCTTTTTATGTCGCTCTCCCTGAGTTTGTCGGTGGGCAGTTTGTAGTTCTCTATGTCACTTGCGGTAACACCTATAAACTTAGCGTCGGGGACGGTGAGTTCATGATTTATGTAAGCAAGCTTTGCGCTCCCTGAGATGACTACCATTGCTATATGAAATCCGAAGGGATCACCATCGGTAAATATGTATACTGGAAGATCGAGTTCGTTGTTTGCTCGTTTGAGGAATCTCCTAGTTGCTCTGGCTGGCTGACCCTTTAGAGCGACTATGAGGGCATTGTATTTCTTCCAGGCCTCCTCCTGAACTAGTCTGTGATACATACCCATAGTCTCTACAGCAAGGACTCGTTCCGCGTTGCACTCCACGAACTCCACGTCGTTCATCGTCGGTGGAATTGTATATCCCGCCCTCCCGGCTTCGGTTGCTTTGACTTCCATCCCGCTTTCTTTTACGGTTAGCTCTCCGAAGATTGAAGCGCCATCTTCTTCGGGAAGGAGACCCAAGTCTTCTCTTTTTAACTCGAATGCCGATTCTATGTCCTCCACGATTCGGTCGGATCTATCCTGTGATTTAAAGCCGCCCGTTGGCCATCCCTCAGAGGTATAATACATCTCTCTCAGAGTTGCAGTTTTGTCTGAATTAATAAGGTCTTTGCAAAAGTCAGCAGCACACATGGTCTGAGCGAATTTTTTTACCTGTCTCATATTGGCGGCTGTTCGCGTGCTTTCCTTTCCTGCGAGAGTGTAGAATTTCTCTTCCTCGTCGAAAACTATGTTGGAGGTGCTCCTAGACGGGACTTTCATTCGAGGTGGTTCGTTACTTTTTATGTTTTTAAG
>JBKHIS010000081.1:0-4616 GCA_046538535.1 Hadesarchaea archaeon
AACGAAAGAGTTCCATTCGTTATAGTCAGGGGTGTGAAAGACGCCTTTTCCAAGAACCGAGCGGAATCTCCTAAAATACCTCCAGAAAAATGCGTCTACTCAAGCATAATCGACTACTCTGGTGAAAAAACGGAAAAGGAAGAATAAAATTTAGCTTCAAAGACTAACAAATCAGGCTCAAAATCGATCTAAAGAAAAAAAATAGGAATAAGATGCCTATCGGCATCTTCTAATCCAAAAGTATTCGTTCATATGCATCGGACTCTACTTTATCCATTGTTGGAATGTCAGTAACTCTAGAAGCTCTTTCTGTTAGAGCAGCCAAGTCACTTCTATCAACAAGGTTCAAATCCCATTTTCTTGTTCCTGCAAGCAACTGTTTTAGTCCAACCCCAATTCTGTCCTTGAGGTAAGTATATACTGCAATGGCTCCTGATGGAATGTTTTCAAATTCTTTTCCGTACTTTTCCTTCAAATGATCAGTGGTCACAAAGAAATTTTCCACTTCACTGCCATATTTATCCTCAAAGTTCGAGGGAAGACTGTCCTCTTCAGCAAGCTTCCTGAAGTAGTTTCCCTTGAAAGCCGCCGTTATTGGAGATCTGGCCATTGTAATGGACTTTATGTAAGGTCCATCACCAAAGTTGCTCATTGCAATTGACTTGAGCATCTGGGTTTCCTGTATAAATCCACCCGCCATACTTATATCAGGCAAGTACTCGTTGTTTTCGTCCAAAATTTTTGCGCACTTTAAAATCTGTGCTTCCAGATATACCGTAGGAGTGCTCATCTCATTCATCATGGGGACCGGACTCATTCCAGTACCGCCTCCCGCGCCGTCAAAGGTTATATAGTCAACCTCTGCCTTGGAAGCAACTCTCATCGTCCAAGCAACGTCTTCGGGACGGTAGGCTCCGGTCTTAAGCGTCACCTTTTGAGCTCCTTTGTCCCTTAGCTGTTCAACATCTTCGATGAAATCTTTTTTCTTCGGCATTCCAACCCTGCTATGTCTCTCGAAGGACTGGATTATCCCATCATTGTATGCTTCTTGAACTTCTGGTTCCTCAGGATCAGGAAGTACGATGTATCCCCGATCCTTAAGAGTCTGGGCCCGTTCCAAATCAGAAATTCTAACTTCTCCTCCAATCGCTTTGGCTCCTTGACCCCATTTTCTTTCAATGATATTAACTTCTAGATCGGAAATAACGTAGCTTTCGACATCAAGCCTTTCGTCCTCTACGTTCGTTTGGACCGAAACATCACCATATTCACCATCCCAAAACTCTCTGTATTTTTTTATCCTGTACTCCATATCTTCAGAATACTGAATGGAGCCGTTGGAGAACTTCGCCTTGGGATCCATCCTACATACGTTTTCCCCGATAACCAGAATAGCGCCGGACAACGCCGCTCCAATCGAAAGAGCGTCCCAGTTATTCTTTGCCACGGCCGTGGATCCATACGCACCTGAAGCTACCGGTATTTCCAGCGGAACCCCGCCCATCTCGGACGATACATCCACCTCAGAGAATAACGCTTTGTCTGAATTCTCTTCTATTCCCTCAGCTCCCCTTAACCTCGATAGAATGTTAAAATCAGACCAATCGAGACCATAATTCTTTAGGGAAGCAGCAGTGCTAGTACCAAACTCCTCAGGGATGGGATATAGGGTCTCTCTACCCCTAAAAGCAGACAAACCTATTTCACAGAGCACTGGACATTCCTTGATACAAATCGGACACATACCGCTAGTCGGACTCACATCCTGAACCCTTGTTCTAGTATCCGTCGTCGACATTCCGTTTAGATAAGAAGAGTCTTCTCTTACCCTTGGCATTTTTTCACTCCTCTATCCTATTAGTAGGCTCACTAAAAATACGTTTGGAAAAACTTTAGAGACAAAGATATCAAAACGGGAGTACAGAATCCTAGTAACATGCCAAGGCAAGTGAAGAGGACTGACCCGGACTTTCTTTAATAAAAAATTCAATCAGAGAAAATGTATTCTCTTTGATGAAAAAAGTAAAACATCGACAGCGATTATTTAAACTACCAACATGGACTCAGTTGCTCTTTTAACATCTCTTATGACTTAGGATACAGTATTCGATTTTTGACCTGGCAAACTTTTTTCATTTCAACTCCTTTGTAATCCCCATCTCCTTAAATTTCTCAGTGTTGGCCAATGATTTTGCCCGCCCTTACTCACAGCAAGCTCCCGCACGATTTGATGACCTTTAATAATAATTGATCTCCGAAATAGAAAAACTCTGCCGAAGACGCAGATAGAAAGCCGAATGACCCAAGTAAAGAAAAGTACTAAAGAAAAGGTAGAGAAAGATGGCGATCTTTATATCTAAAGAGGATATCTTCTATCTGAAAAAAATATCAAAAGAGGAGGTCCCCAACGAAGCAGTAGCTATACTAACTGGAAAAACTAACAGCGATCTTTTCGTCGAAGATTTAAAAAAAGCAAAAAACGATTCTCCCTCTCCTAACTCTTTCAAGATAGATCCTGAATTCCTGTTAATGGAATTGGAAAAACTGGAAAATACCCACCTGGAGCTTGTTGGTTTCTTTCATTCTCATCCTAATTCCAAAGCGTATGTAAGCGATAGAGACAGGAAATATATGAATATGTGGAATGATAAGTTATGGCTCATAGGAGGGATGAGGAACAGGGATTTAATTGATCTTAAAGGGTTCAAAATAGAGAATGGAGAGATCATACAGGTCAAAATCAAAACGAAAAACAGCCAGTTAAAGTATGATGGAAAATAAAGAGACTTCAAATACTAACAATCATACAACACCCACTGCGCAAAACACATCCCTCCTTTAATCTCCAAATTAGATTCACTTTTACGATCTCACCTGTCCATCTCCCTCTTCATAAGTCCCTAGAGGACCATACGCCCTGAATAAGTAAAATCCAACGATGAGCCAGTAAAGTACATACGCTATTAAGGTTAGCCATTCAGGTCTAAAATAGACATTACCCAGCAATCCCTCTATAACAGACCCAATAACGCCGTATTCGGGGTGGAAAATGGAATTTTCGGAAGGTGGAAACGGATAATACAAACAAAACGGTAGTATCTTTTACTATTGGGATTGTAACCGTAAAATGGTTTCAATACTCAAGACACCATATCAGAACTTTCAATAAAAACTTAGCTATCAAAAGAAACAAGGAGAGTTTTAAAGGACTACTGGATAAGCTAGGAGTAGATAAGGTTAACTGGGAAAATTGATGTGGTTATAATGACAAAAGTAAAAGTGCAATTCTCAGTTATATTTAAGGACATTACAGGAGAGGAGAAAAAGGAAATTGATCTCTCCGGAAAAACCATTAGAGATTTGCTTGAAGAACTAATCGATCAATACGGACCGGAATTTAAAGAAAGAATTATAGATCCTGAAACAGGTCAATCTCGGCAATTTTTAAACATATTTAAAAACGGAAATAACATCAAAACGATTTCCGGAATTGAGACCAAAATAGAGAAGGGGGACGAAATTCGCCTCATTCCCTCCGTAGCTGGAGGTAAAGATGAATTCGGATTCACCGAAGATCAGATCGTTCGCTACAGTAGGCAAATTGTTCTTCCTCAAGTTGGAGGAAAAGGTCAAAAAAAGCTTAGGGATGGAAAAATCCTCGTAGTTGGGGCGGGAGGGCTTGGGTCTCCAGCACTTCTCTACCTCGCCTCAGCTGGTATAGGTAAAATCGGAATCGTCGACGACGATAAAGTTGAACTAAGCAATCTTCAAAGGCAAATAATCCATAAAGAAGATTCGCTCGGAAAACCAAAGGTTAAATCAGCTGAGAAATCCATCAACGAGATAAACTCAGAAGTGAATGTTGTTACCTATAATCAGAGAATAAACTCAGAGAACGCTCACGATATCGTTAAGAACTGGGACTTCGTAATCGATGGAAGCGATAACTTCCCAACAAAGTTCCTAATCAACGACGTCTGTGTCCTTGAGGAAATCCCGTTTTCACACGGTGGCATTTTACGTTTTACAGGAATGGCAACTACTATCCTGCCAGGAGAAGGACCCTGCTACCGATGTTTCACTCCGGAGGCACCGCCCACAGACGCCGTGCCTTCATGTCAAGAAGCCGGAGTCTTAGGCGTATTACCAGGAATCATTGGCTCCATACAGGCAAATGAAGCAATGAAGTACCTTCTGGAAGTAGGAGAGCTTCTGACCAATCGGATGCTTTATCTCGACTCTCTGGAACTAAGATTCGAACAGTTTGAATACTCAAATAATCCAAAATGCCCCATCTGCGGAAAGAACTCAAAGATAAATGATGTTTCCAACGTGGAGTACGACGAGACATGTGAGGTGAGATTTTGACCAATAATGTCAAAGCCGACAAATACGTTGATCTGACAGGGGAAGTCTGTCCATATACGTTCGTAAAATCCAAGTTAGCAATAGAAAAGATGGACCCCAGTGAGATTTTAGCAGTGGAAATAGATTACAAACCGGCTTTAGAAAACGTGCCTAAAAGCATGGAAAACAAAGGGCACCGGATCCAAGAAATCTCGAAAAATGGAAAAGACGAATGGACAATCTACATAAAAAAGGTTAAGTAACTAAAT
>JBKHIS010000007.1:0-28102 GCA_046538535.1 Hadesarchaea archaeon
ATTTCCATGCTAAGCATAGCCAAATTTGCAAGGCTGGTAGGAGTCGATAACCTGCACGCTGGAACCGTAGTCGGAAAAATGGAAGGTAAAAAACAAGAAGTCCTCGACATTTACGAATTCCTGAAATCCGATCTTCATGAGCTGAAAAAAACGATTCCAGTCGCATCCGGTGGATTGCACCCCGGACTAGTTGATGACTTGATGGAAATATTCGGGAAGGATTTCGTCATACAGGCAGGGGGAGGAGTTCATGGACACCCTAACGGAACCAGAAGCGGGGCTAAAGCGATGCGACAAGCGGTTGAAGCTTCGATGAACGGAGAGAACTTGGAAGAATATGCCGAAAATCACAAAGAGTTGAAAGCCGCTCTAAAAAAATGGGATTAATCCTGATCGGACAAAGATTGCGGATCCACCATCAACGTTAAGCGGAAAACGGAGGGAGCTGAAACAAGCTGTACCTCGATAAAACCGCTGAAGTCGAAGTTATACTCACCCAAAAATTAATATTGGCCTGAAAGGGATTAAACCTTGATTTATCATGGAGTTTGGCGGCTACATGGGACGGATTCTGAGAGTAAATTTCTCGGAGAAAACCTGCGAATCAGAAGAGTTGGATCCAAAACTAGCTTACAACTTCCTGGGAGGTAGGGGATACGCAGCCAAGGTGCTCTACGACGAACTGAACGCCGAGACGGATCCCCTTGGACCCGAAAACAAGCTGATATTCATGACCGGACCTCTCACTGGAACCACATTCCCAGGAGCGGGAAGAATCTCAATCAGCTCAAAATCTCCTTTGACAGGAACCATTTTTGATTGCTCTATGGGTGGATCCTTCGGAGTCTATCTGAAAAAGGGAGGATACGACGGAATCATCGTAGAGGGATCATCCGAAGAACCAGTATACCTACTAATCGACGACGGAGAAGCCGAGATAAGAAAAGCCAACGAAATATGGGGAAGTAAAACCTCGGAGGCCGAAAAAGCCCTAGTTAGCCAATATGAGGACTCCAGGGCAGTCACGATAGGGCCCGCTGGTGAAAGACTCTCCAAGCTGGCATGCCTTACTTCCGAAACCAGAATGGCGGGGCGAGGAGGACTGGGAGCCGTTATGGGTTCCAAAAAGTTAAAGGGCATCGTTTCAAGAGGTAAAAACTCCGTAAAACCCTCAAATGAAAATGAGTTCAACAGATTACTTTCTAGAATCAGGGAGACGATAAGCACACACCCGATAACCGGAAAGGACGGAAGCCTCGCAAGGTTCGGAACCGCTCTTCTTGTCCACCGAATCAGAGCCGCAGACATGCTGCCCAAATCGAACTTCTCTGGAGAAAGCCTCGATTTCGAGGAAGTAGACCAATTCTCTGGGGAAACCGTTAATGAGAAATACCTGGTGGATCAAAAAGCGTGCTTTGCATGTCCCACCGGATGCGGACGGATAGTCGAAGCAGACGGAGAAAGGAAGAAAGGACCGGAATTCGAGTCCGTAGCTATGTTAGGGCCCAATTCTGAATTTTATGATTTTGAAGACGAGATATTGCCCCTTGCCGAGCTTTGCGATGAGCTGGGTTTGGACTCTATTTCAGTGGGAAACGCATTGGGCTTCGCCCGTGAACACGGAAGGGTATCAAGCTACGACGAAGCGAAGGAACTCATCAAAGACATAGCCAAAAACAAATCAGCATTCTCAGAAGGAGTCGTTCAAGCCGCCAAAGAACTTGGAAAGGAAGAGGAAGCCGCGCATGTCAAAGGTCTGGAACTGCCCGCATACGACCCAAGGGGTGCAAAGGGCATAGCTTTAGCTTATGCCACGTCAAACCGTGGAGGCTGTCACCTAAGGGCATTTACCATAATCCCAGAAATCCTAAGCAATCCCGAATTCATCGACCCAGCTATCGAAAGCAAGAAACCCGAACTGGTTCGGAAAATGCAGGACGCCTACGCAATATATGACAGCCTGATAGCATGCAAGTTCCACAGCTTGGCACTCTTCTCCACGCTTAACTTTGAGCTGAACGATATCGCAAAGCTAACGAGCGCTCTGACGGGATTCGAAATAACAAACGAAAAACTCCACGAGATCGGATCGCGTATATACAACCTGGAGAGGCTCTTTAACATGAGAGAGGGCCTGGATAGAGCGGATGATCAGCTCCCCAAAAAATTCGACATCGACGTAGAGAATATGCTGAAGGAGTATTACGAAGAGAGAGGATGGGACAAAAATGGAACTCCAAAAAAGGTGGAGATGGAGGAACCGAAGAGAGTTTCAGGAATAGAAAGATCCTTGCACCCTCTTGAAAGAATAGAGCTTCCGCAGGTCCAGGTTGCTCTAGACATCGACGCGGATATAGAATCAATCTGCAATATAGCGGAGCGAGCATACAAAGGTGGAGCTCGGATAATCGAGGCCGGAACGCCGGCCATAAAGAGACACGGGGTGGACTCGCTTATCCCTCCACTAAAGGAAAGAGTCGAGGACGCGGTTATAGTGGCCGACTTAAAGACTATGGACGTAGGGGATCTAGAAGCGAGAATAGCTTTCAGGGCGGGAGCCGACATTGCAGCCGTACTGGCGATAGGAGGAAAGGCAAAAATATTTGAAGCCCTCAGTGAAGCAATTCGGCACGACAAGATGATTCTCATCGACTTCATAGACTGTGAAAATCCACTGGAAAGAATCGCAGAACTCAAAAAAGAGATGAAGGGAAAGGAGGACCGAGTTATATTTTGCCTGCACAGAGGCATAAGCGAACAGTTGAAGAGCCGTGGAATCTACGAGAAAAAGGAGCTTCTTTCGAAGGCAAGGGAGTACGCAGGTGATTTCAAACTAGCGGTCGCCGGGGGAATAAAAGAAGGAGTGGCCAAAAACGTGGCGGAGGCCGGAACGGACATATGTGTAGTAGGAAGTTCCATTTACAATTCCTCCGATCCCAAAAAGACGACTCAAAACCTTATGAAGGAAATGAGAAACCACTATAACAAGAACGAATAGATCAGTAAGAACATATTTATCCTTTAAGTTCCGGGACCAAAGCAGAAAGCTCCTTCCTAATAATTGCAACGAGTTAGGTAGGTGTAGTTCACAAAGACTATAACCCGGATCGCAACTAAATTCGTTTCCACGGTTTTCAGATTCTTTCTTAATCTTAATCAGACAAAAATAAAATGCCAGAACGCTCGCATTCAAAACAAGGTTAACTATAAATTGATTGATGGCTTCTATTCAAATTGAAAAAAATGAACGATTATTTTACGGACATCTCGGAAGTCTACGAAGAAGGCGTGAACAAGATAAGTTCCTATCCTTCCAAAGAAGAAGAGAAGGATTACAAAAGGAAGTCCGAAAAATTCATCGACATGTTCAGAGAAGCGGAGAGAGTTATCTGGGTGGGCACTGGACGTCAAGAAGAAGTCGCTGATTTCGCTACCAGGATAACCAAGTCAAACGACAAAGACACCTTTTGCTCTAAAGATTCCTCAATACCATACAAATATAGAGAGGATGACTTAGTCGTGGCTCTATCATCGTCTGGAGAAACCACGAGAACCATACATTATGCAGAATCGGCTTACAACGCAATTAAAAAGTCAACTCCAGTTATAGCGATCACCACCGACCCCAACTCGACCCTAGCTCAAATCGCGGAAAAAACGGATGGATTTGTGGTGGAGATACCCGGCAGAAGCAAAAAGGATCGGACTGAATACCAAGAAAGGCAGTTTTCCGGTCATCACGAACCCCTAACCCTCGGAGGAACGTTGGGAGAACTTTATACCCTAGAATTTATACTCGATTCAATTGGTGGAGCTTTATCCCACCAGTCAGTCATAGATTACCACAACAAGTTCTGGGAGGAAATAAAGAGATACAAACCCGATCCGAAAAAAATATCCAGATTCTACGAAATGCTTCCGGAACCGATCGCTTATAACAACTCGAACGGGACTAGAGACTCCGCTAACAAAACCATAATCGGTGGAATGGGTCTTTCCGGAGTTGTAGCGAGAGCCTTTGCAATAAGGCTAGCTCACTGTGCCAGAGAAAAAGAGGAGAGAAGGGTAAACTACTATAAAGACGCGGGCATTACGTCGGTAAGAAAGAACGATCTGGCCTTCATTATATCGGGATCCGGGCAAAAGTTCTGGGCCGAAGCCCTAAAACCAATCAAGGAAAGAGGAGGAAACATCGTATCCGCCACAAGCTTTAAGGACTCCCCGCTGGGAAAGATTTCGGATCTATGCATCGAGATACCAGGTAGAAAAAAGATAAGGGACTCGAGCAAAGTAGAAAACCCACCTAAAAATCCTGAAAGAGCCATGTTCGAGATTCGGTTTTGGCTGACGATGGAGACGTTCATACACTCCCTCGTAGAGGGGGAAAAGATCTCGCTGAAAGCAGTGGAGGAAAAACATCCCCAAATAACATAGTTACTTGGCAGAGCAATGGGGCCCAAATTCTCAAAACAACTTCTCTTTTATGGTATTCGCGATATGATCAACTAAGAAATCTAATATCATAGAATCACTTTGGAAAAGTAAGAAATGAAGGTACATGATGAGACGAATTACCCTATTTCTATCTGGAGAATACCCGGAAATTTCGAAGGCGGAAGCAAGGGGAGTTCTCGAGGCGGAAGGCTGGGAATTCGATGTCGTCGAGGAACACGAACAAGTTCTAATTATAGAAACAAACGCCAATCCAACCGATCTAGCCAAAAGGCTCGGGATGTGCCACTGGATTGGTGAAAACTTCGCAACCGCGAAGAGAGAAAACATAAAGGAAGCAATTTCTAACTCCGATATAATCGACTTTCTTTCCCCCGCTCGAAGCCTAGCCATCAGGACAAAAAAAATAAGAAATTCGATGGCGGAGATGGACACGCAAAAATTAACCAAAGAAATAGCTGATACCCTATTGGAAAGATTTGATTACGAAATAAACCTGGAAATCCCCGACAACGAAATCTACATTCTACTTTCCGACGGTAAATGCATTGTGTCACTAATCCTAGCTAGGGTCGACCGTAGGAAAATACGAGAGAGGAGACCTCCAAAAAGAGCCGCGGTACATCCCAGCACTTTGCAACCGTTCTTCGCCAGAGCAATGGTAAACCTCGCCAGAACACCCAGAAATGGAACCTTCATGGATCCCTTCTGCGGCGTTGGTGGAATATTACTGGAAGCGGGACTGATAGGAGCCAAAGTAAGAGGAATCGACATAAAGGAAAAACAGATAGAAGGAGCAGAAAGAAATCTGAGTGAGCATAATATCCGAGACTTTGAACTCAGCTGCGAAGACATGCGAAAAACAAATATTAGGAAAAGGTTCGATGCAATAGCTACCGACCCACCTTACGGCAGACAAGCCAGCACAGGAGGAGCGGATATAAGGGGACTTTACGAGGAGGCACTGCCCGTGCTATCGGAAATGTTGAAGGACGGCCGTTTTCTCTGCCTCACTGCCCCCTCACAGATAGAGATACCCGAATTGACGAAGAACCTGGATTTAAAAATCCTCGAAAAGTACAGGAACAGGGTTCACAAGGACCTCACCAGAATCATATACGTCCTTAGAAAAAATCGTAAACAGGATTAGGTAAAGACACCCATATGAAAGCCAAGTATATTTAACCTAGAATTCTACCCTAACTTGGTGAAAGCTCGATGAAAATCCAGTTCTTAGGCACAAGCGGAAGCAGACCAACCAGAGACCGGGGATTAACCTCGATAGCAATACGAAGAGAGGACGAACTCCTTCTATTCGACTGCGGAGAGGGCACTCAGAGACAGATGACAAAAACAAGCCTAAGTCCCATGAAAATTGACACCGTGTTTCTAACCCATTTTCACGGCGATCACTTCCTCGGACTTCCGGGGTTGATACAGACTATGTCACTAATGAATCGGGAAAGGGAATTAGAAATAGTTGGGCCAGAAGGAACATCCGATAGAATTATCAAACTAATAGATATTCCAGTCTTCACCCAACGATTCGAAGTCAAAACTAGGGAATTAAAGCCTGGAGAGGCTCTGGAAAGAGACGGATACCTGATAAAAACCGAAGAAACCGTTCACTCCACGCCAGGACTTGCTTATGGGCTGTTCGAAAAGGAGAGGCCCGGGAAGTTCCATCCCAAAAAGGCAAAGGAACTGGGAATAGAGCCAGGACCGAAGTACTCCGAACTTCAACAAGGGCAAACAGTGGAAAATCCAGATGGAAAAAAAATCAGACCAGAAGACGTAATGGGCCCTCCGAGATCCGGAAGGAAAATCGTTTACAGCGGAGACACGAAGCCCTCCGAAAAAATCGGGAAATTCGCCAGGGGAGCTGACGTTCTAGTACACGACTCCACTTTTGGAGAGGATTTGAAAGAGGAGGCCCAAAAAGGGGGACATTCAACCGCAAAAGAAGCGGCCGAAATCGCCAAAAGGGCCGGGGTGGAAAGACTCATTTTGACGCATCCAAGTCCTCGCTACTCAGATGCATCGGAACTCGAGGAAGAAGCCAAAGAAATATTTGATAACTCCTTAATGGCCGAGGACTTCTTGAAGATAGAAGTGGAGCTAAAAGACTAGCGTTACTAACTATTAGAAACTCCAACCAGTCATTTTTTCGGTAAAAAATTTTGGGGGCTCAGAAAGAGAGCTGCTATCATCCTCAACGTCCTATAACCCCCTTCTCATCACCGCCCCCTTCTTTACAAGGATTACATATCTTTTATCTGTGATGAATAGGATTAAATCTCCACAAAAACTCGCATTTACAGGAGAAATCAAATTCCGCAAAATCTGAGGCTTACCTCGTTTCCATGAATTCGAGTGAGCTCGACAAAAAGGGTTGCCATTGACTCGATCATGCCGCTACTTGACAAGGACCCCGCATCTATAGCCCTGGCTCCCGGAATATCTTCAATTAATTCCTTAACCCGAGCCTTTGCGTCTTCATCGTCGGAGGCGATGGGGACATCAGAATCCACCTCATTATCGAAGTCAGCCATCATACTAGCCGGAACTACCTGAAAACCGGATACAACGGATACCTCTTCCGAAGATTTGTCCTTTATTTCCTCAGCGACAGAATTATAATCAGTTTCTAGGACCTTAAAGCCGTCTTCCCCCCGCGTTAACGGTACAATTACGCTGACCAGGACATTGCCTGGTTCCAGACCGGGATCTATCCTCTCAATTATACTATCTATCGCGGAGTAGGGAACGCTTAAGACCACGAGAGTGGCTTTACTGACGGCCTCCAAATTTTCGCATCCCTCAATATTTCCATCGATCATTTCGGAGATCGCGGAGGCGGATTTTTTCGCTTTCCCCTCATCCCTGGATCCAACTATTACCTCGTGTCCCGCATCTGCCAAACGTCCAGCTATTCCTTTTCCCAGACTTCCGGTCCCACCTATTACTGCAATCATCCTGGTACACCAGTCTTCAATTAGTGGATGATACTGATAATAAACTTGCCCAAATCAATTTTTACGTTATGGGTGTACAGTAAAAACTTGTTCTGAAGTCGAAGGGAAGAGAATCCAGCCGAAGGGTTAAACTCAGTCTCAATTGGCAACCCCCTAATGAAAAAAGTATATTATTTAACCGTATCCGAATAATCCCATACAAACGGAAAGAGGTAATACAATGTCGGATAAGAAGTTGCCTAAGCTTGTAGATCTGCACGAGAATGTATTTTTCGATGAGGAAAAAGGGGAAGTCGTGATCCTGGACAGGCGCAAACTACCCGACAAACTAACTTACTACAGAGGAAGAAGCTATGAAGAGGTAGCCAGAGGAATAGAAAAGATGGTCACACAGAGTTTAGGGGTATCGCCAGCTGCGGGGTACGGAATGGCCATAGCCGCTTATAATGCTCGAAACGAAAGTGACTCGACCAAGAAAAAAACAATGCGACAAGCAGTCAAAAGAATGAAGAACACGAGGCCAACGCAGACATCGCTACATCATCTGGTCGATGAAATGGAAAAAATCGCTCTAAAGACCATTAAAAAGGGCGATGACCTCTTCGTAGCGATGCGGAATAAGGCTTATGATTGGACCGCAGGCCTTATGGAAACCTCAAGAAAACTAGGAAGGTACGCATCTCAGAGGATAGAGGATGGCGACACCATATTAACACATTGCTACGGGGGTCCCGCGATATACTTTATGGGGGACTTTGCCCGGGATAAAGGAAAGAACGTGAATTACTATTGTACGGAAACCAGACCCTATCTCCAAGGGGCCAGGCTGACCTCACTCGCTCTCAGTGAAGGGGACTTCAAGGTCACGCTCATTACGGACGGCATGCCGGCCTACTGTATGAATGAAGGACTCATCGACAAATTCATCACAGGAGCCGATAGAATAGCAATGGACGGAGGAGTGGCCAATAAGATCGGAACCTATCAGATAGCTCTGGCCGCTAAGGAACATAGAATTCCTTTTTACGCGATCTCGTATACAGGACCGGATCCTAACACCGAAACCTATAGAGACGTGGAGGTCGAAATAAGAAACCCCGAGGAAGTAAAAAAAGCAAGGGGAAAAAGAACCGCTCCAAAAGAAGTGAATGCATATTACCCCGCCTTCGACTGCACTCCCCCAAAAATAGTAGAAGGTGTAGTAACGGACAAGGGAATATATAGCCCGAAAGATGTCCATAGGTACATTGAAGATTGACCTCAATTGCCCTTACAGGACTCTATGAAATCCTCCACTTCTCTGTGAGTGGGAAAGCCCCTCCAAAAGCGACCATTTTGAACTTTAAGGCTCGCCGCCGCAGATGCATATTCAACCGACTCCTCTAGATTCCATCCGCTCAAAAGGCATCTGTTAAATCCAGCGGCAAATGCATCTCCAGCGCCAGTGGTGCTTTCTACCTTCACATCGAATCCAGGAGCCCTTACCTCCGAAAGGCCATCAGTAACCAATGCACCTTCGGAACCAAGAGTCACGGCCAAAAATCTCATATTCGCGGGAATATACTTACTCAGCGCCCCTTCAGAGGGTTTTTCCTCAAATATTCTAACGAATGTGCCTCTGTTCATAAAGCAAATATCGTAGTGCTTGAAGATCTCCAACAATTCGTCGCTACTTAACTTAGATAGTTCAGCACCAAGGTCAAGAGAGGTCAGCAGATCAAAATCCTTGGCCTTCTTCCCTAGTTCCAGAGATATCCTGGGATTCAAGCTGCTACCGTGAAGAAGCTCAGCACGCTCCATTAGCCAATCCTCCACATCTGAAACCACAAGTTCCTCATTAGCTCCTCGGTGCTCCATCAGAAACCGCTCACCTTTCCTAGTGGAGAAAACGAATGCAAATCCTGTGATGGTATCAACTCTCTTTACGAATCTGCAGCCCACATCAAACTCACGCAAACTATCCATCAATTCCTTCCCGAACCTGCCCTTACCGGATCTAGCAACCAGTTCACTCCTTATACCCATCTTTTCCAAGGCAACTGCAAAATTGGCAGCGCCACCCCCAGGGTGACGCGCAAAGTTTCTCAGCAATGTTTTTTCATCCGGTTCAGGCATCCTATCAAGCTCCCCGATCAGATCTATATTCAAGTTCCCCACCGAGATCACGTCCGGAGCTTCCGATTCAAACGTCTTCTCATCCATTTTCTCCCTCCCCCCAGCGAGCATTATTCTCCCTCCTGATGCGGGGCCAGATAATCAATAAGGTCGTCCGGGCGATCCGTATCTACCCTTACATCGATGGACCCAAGAGGCGTGTTTCCATCGGAAAAACTTACCTTCTTGACCATCGCGGCCTGTTTGTTCAAAGAAAACTCGATGCAGTTGGAGGACCTTCCTTTCTTTAACTCTCTTCTCGCTGAGTTTCTTATTGCCTGAAGTCCTAGGAGATTCCTAAATTCATCCAAAGAGGTCATACTGGTGGACTCGCCTTGCACCCCCGATTCCGAAGCGTCAAAGTCGATGTTGGGAAATATGTTTTTCACCGAAACCATTACCTTTTCTCTGTCCTCGCTGGGCCAGACATCAGCTCTAACTTCAATTTCCATGACGACTTATCACCTCTCCGAAGACCTCCTCAACCTCACGCCGGAGTTCCTCCCTGCTTCCCTCGTTCCTTACCTCAAAATCCGATGCTTCAATGGCTTTCTCAAGCCCCCATCCAAATTCCCTCTCCTCCTTTTTCTTGAAAGATTCAAAATCATCGATATCGTCCTTCCTCCCCCTCCTTTCAACCCTATCATATCTGGTTTTCACAGAAGCAACGACGGCCACGAGAACGAACTTTTCTCCGAAAAAATTCCGAAACCTTTTAACCTCCGCTATTCCTCTTATTCCATCCACCACCACCGGATTGCACTCCATTCTCTCCTCAACGATAGGGATGATTTTTTTGGCGACCGCATCCATTCCATTCTCTTGCCTCATTCGATTAGCAACCTTTCCAACGTTCTCCTCGTTGAGTTCCATTCCTCTCTCTTCGACCTCCTTCCAGACAATATCACCCATTCTAACCCTCTCGGCTCCCTTAATCTCAAGCAAAGATGCAACCTCGCTCTTTCCGGAGGCGGGAGGGCCTACCAGTCCAATTATTGGAAATTCACTCATTCGAAACCAACCACGATTAAAGTGGTAGTGCTGGTTACGCCGTCAACACCCCTGATCTTACCGAACACGGCCCCCGTCAATCTTTCCAAGGAGTCCACCTCTATCCGAACCACTATATCATATGGACCCGCAACGGCTTCCACCGATTTAACTCCCTCAATTTTCTTCACCTTCTCATAAATTTCAGAAGTCGCCCCGGGGTCTGTTGATATTAAACTATAAGCCTTGACCATAAATTTTCACCTCCATCCATTCTAAATCTCCCGCTCTAATCTTTTTTATCCATCGATCTAAAACCGGGCAACTTTCCATCCGGAGGGAAAACAAGCAGAACTTAAAATCGACAAAAAACTGGACAAATACAAAAAGCTCAGCAAAAAAATCATCGGGTGAGAGGATTACCCGAACTAAAATACCTGTTTCTGGTCTCACCCAATTCTCTGTTAACTTCCCTTCTCATAATTGCCTCTCTTCCCGAAATCAACTTTCTCCTAAACATTTTCAAACACCTCCTAGGAATAAGTTCAGAGTAGGTATAGGCGTTCAGGATCTTATAGTTATCCTATGGAGAATATATACCGCCTGGGAGATCCCCTTGCTCATCGGAGATTTTTAAGGGGCCTCCAGCCAAAGCTAAGGGCCCCAATATCGCTCATCAGCTTACCGCCTCCGGAGAGGATCCAGAAGTTGCGTCAACGCTCAGAGTTCCGGTCAATTCCACAATTTCCCGTGAATTAACCAGAGGCCTAATCTCTGCCCGTTGTCTGTTCGCAGAATAGAGCGTCACGTCTCCCTCCCCCCATAAAAACTTTGAAGGTTTTCAAACTCACGATCGAGAAGATCCTCCTTCAAACCAGTAAGATTGACGACACCACCCTGAACAGTCTTCTTAATCCTCTTCACAAAACTCCCCCACCCACTTGTCCAGATCTATCTCATTTCCTACCCATCCCTATGACACTTTCGAGGAAAGACAGTGAAACCAAACGCCAATACATCCCTCCATCCAATCCCTGATTGGGAAAGAGTCCTCCCAGCTAAAGAAGTTAAAACCCCATCAATTAGATGTCCACACACGGTGCAACGGAATAAGATAAATTGTAAAAACAGCCACTTGAAGGACGGAATTATTCCTTTCAGGAATACATATAAAAAAAATTATAAATAAGCGGCCCCAAAACCACCTTCAAACTCCTTTGGTGTTCCTAAATGAGCGAAAAGAAGAAAAAGGACGACAAATTCGAGACAAAATCACTTCACTCAGGACAAGAGGTCGACCCAAAAACAAGATCCAGAGCTACTCCAATATACCCCACAGTAGCCTATAATTTCGAAAGCACCGCACAGGCAGCATCGCTCTTCGCCTTGGAGGAGCCTGAATTCCCCGGCCAAATCTATAGTAGAATTACAAATCCCAATTTCGACATGCTGGAAAAAAGAATTTCCGATTTGGAGGGTGGTGTGGCTGCAGCGGCGACGGCCTCAGGACAGGCGGCAAACACTCTCTCCCTTATTACCATCCTAAACCAAGGCGACGAGATAGTGTCCTCCAAAACTCTGTATGGAGGAACTGTAACCTTGTTCGATCTCACCTTCAGAAAAAAATTCGGAATTGATGTAAAGTTTGTGGAACCAAAACCAGAAAGATTTGCAGAAGCGATAAACGAAAACACTAAAGCCGTCTTCGGGGAAACGATCGGCAACCCAAAACTAAACGTCTTAGACATAGAGGAGATCGCAAAGATATCCCATGAAAACAACATCCCACTATTTATCGATAACACCTTCGCTACTCCATATTTATGCCGTCCGATAGAATGGGAAGCCGATATAGTAACTCACTCCGCAACGAAATGGATAGGTGGACACGGTACAGCCGTTGGAGGGCTAACAGTTGACTCGGGTAACTTTGACTGGTCAAGAGGAGACTTCCCAGAAATCACGGAAGATGATCCCAGCTACAGAGGAGGGCTGAATTTCTGGGAGGAATTTGGGGAGGAGGCGTTCATCACCAAGCTAAAATCCCGGTATATAAGGGATTTGGGGGCCTGTCTAAGTCCCTTCAACGCCTTTCTATTCCTTCAGGGACTGGAAACTCTACCTTTAAGAATGGAAAAACACTCAGAAAACGCTTTAGAAGTGGCCAAATACCTAAATAATCATCAGAAGGTAAACTGGGTAGCCTACCCCGGGCTAAAGTCACACCCAACACACAAACTCGCGGAAAAATACCTACAAAACGGATACGGCGGAATGATCGGCTTTGGAATAGAAGGTGGAGCAAAAGCTGGAAAAAAATTCATCGAAAGTCTAGAGCTATTTTCCCACGTAGCAAACGTCGGAGATGCTAAATCCCTGGCGATTCATCCGTGGTCGACAACCCACTCGCAACTCGCTCCGGAGCAGAGAAGGGAAAGCGGGGTAACTGAAGATTTCGTAAGACTCTCAATAGGGATTGAAAACGTCGAAGACTTAGTAAAGGACTTGGACCGAGCCCTAAAGGAGGCGTAAAAAAATGAGAGGAGAATCAGTTGGGCTCGTGGAAACACATGAGTTCGAAATCCAAGATGAAATTAAGCTAGACTCGGGGAAAAAGTTCGGTCCAATCACGGTGGCATACGAAACATACGGCAAGTTAAACGAAGAAAAAAGCAACGCTATTTTACTGTGTCATGCGCTATCTGGAGGTGCACACGCGGCGGGATGGCACGAAGGGGATGAAAAGCCCGGCTGGTGGGAGAACATGATAGGTCCAGGAAGAACCCTCGATACAGAGAAGTACTTTGTGATATGCTCAAACGTTCTAGGAGGTTGTAAGGGAACTACCGGCCCTGCATCAATTAATCCCGAAACCGAAGAACCCTACGGACTGGACTTTCCTGTGGTAACAATAGGTGACATGGTGAAGGTACAGAAGAAGCTGATAAACCACCTAGGAATAGATCAGCTTCTAGCCGTAATCGGAGGGTCGATGGGTGGGTCCCAGAGCCTGGAATGGGCCGTAAGATATCCCGATTCACTAAAATTTTGCATTCCTTTAGCTACCTCCTCCAAATCCTATCCCCAACAGATTGCGTTCAACGAGGTCAGGCGGCAGGCCGTAATGTCGGATCCAAACTGGAACGAGGGAAATTACTACAACGGAGAACCTCCTAAAAAAGGACTTTCCTTGGCAAGGATGATTGGTCACATTACCTTCCTGAGCGAAGAATCTATGAAAAAGAAATTTGGAAGGCGACTTCAGGATAAGGAGGACTACGGCTTTGAATTTACAACCGAATTCGAGGTCGAGAGTTACCTACACTACAAAGGAGGAACTTTCGTGGAGGAATTCGACGCAAATTCTTATCTCTACCTCACCCGAGCCCTGGATTACTTTGATCTGACTAAAGGCGGGGACAAAACACTGACCGAGACCTTCAAGGACGTTAAGGCAAAATTTCTAGTTGTCTCCATATCCTCGGATTGGCTCTATCCACCCTATCAGTCAAAGGAAATAGTGCGAGCACTCAAAGCCAACGACGTAGACGCAACATATTCAGAAATAAGGTCGAGTTATGGACACGACGCCTTCCTGATAGAACACGGGCAACTGAACCACATAATCACGGACTTCCTTTCTCAAGTCGCTGTAGGCGATCTCCTAACGGACACCCCCATACTGAGAATAGACATGCCTATAGAAACGGCCTCCGAAATCATGATAGACAGTGGATTCACCCACATACCAGTAACATCGAAGGAAGGAAAGCTGGTGGGAATTATAACTGCATGGGACATAGCAAAGGCCGTCGCGGAAGGTTTAGACTCCCTAGAGGAAGCAATGACCAAGAGAGTTATCACCGCCAAACCGGACGAGGCCATAAATAGCGTGACAAAGAAGATGAAAGATCACAACATCTCCGCCCTCCCCGTAACCGACGAATCGAAAAAAGTGCTCGGAATGATAACAAGCGACACGATCAGCCAGTTGGTAGGAAGGGAGAGACCGGTTCCCGGCGTTTCGGAGCCCAAAGTATGATTTTTACCATTCAACTGCTGCTCCCCTGAGAATTGCTCGAGCAAAGTATAACGGAACTATAACATCAGAACGGTGAGATTCGATTGAAAGCCTCTCGAAACCGATCTCAAAATTCAAGCAAATCAATGCTTAAAACCAGAAACTAAGCCGGAATCGAGAAAATAATTTATCTATACCTTCCTAACTTGGACAGCTCTTGGACCCTTTTCGCTCTGTTCTATCTCAAATTCCACCTCGTCTCCTTCGCTAAGTCCTTCCTCTTCAATGTCGCTTCGATGCACAAAGAGATCCTCGTCCCCCTCTTCCGGATCTATAAATCCATAGTTCTTCCTTTCGTTGAAAAACTTCACTTCTCCTTTCATTATACTCACCTCCCCTTAATCAATCAGAACAAAACCTCGAATAGTCATAAAGTACTAAATAAAACATTAAACCAAAAACCCCAAAAAATACACGCTTATTTTCAAATTCCCTCATTTTTAATCCTGCTTAATTAGCTAATAAATATTTCGATAGTGAAGATGGAGATTCTATCTAAAATATCACTTAAAATTTACAAAAAAAAGTATTTGTAAATCCAACCATAATTCTCAGCTCCCTGAGAAAATTCAAACTAATATCCAGCAGGGAAAAATAGAGCGCCGTAAAAGTATTGAAAAAATTCATTAGATATAGATAATATACTTTCCCTTGCACTCATCAGGCCGGGGTGGCCGAGTCCGGTTTTAGGCGGCGGACTGCAGATCCGCTTACGCCGGTTCAAATCCGGCCCCCGGCTCCACTAACACTCACACTACACTCTCAACCAAATCCGGATCTTTGCTCAATACCTTAGTACCGGAGGAAAGAACAGAAATCAGAAAAAATCCTCAATTTCGTGTACTTCCACCAAGTTAGTCCCGTGTTTGCGATCTGTCCTAAAGGCAGCGGCAAACAGAACTGTATCCTCCCGCTTCAGTATATTCCTAGAAACCAATTCTTCAACTACGTAATAAATCCTGTCTTCTCTATCTTGGTAATCCAAATTTATCGGATTTACACCAAACACAAGCTCCAGTTTTCTTCTAACCTTCTCTTGAGGAGTAACCGCTATAATTGCCTCGGAAAGCCTAAACCTCGATATCATCCTTGCAGTAAAACCAGACCTCGTAAGAGTTACAATTTTATCCACTGGCATATCCTCACATATTCTCCGAACCGCCTTACTCATGGTTTCGGACATTGTCACGGACATTCTCCCCCCTACCTCGCTATCGACTTCGGACTCAACTTCCTTCGCTATTCGTGACATTACGGCAACCGAATCTATGGGGTGTTTCCCAATCGAGGTCTCACCCGAAAGCATTACCGCATCGGTTCCATCCAAAATAGCATTCGCAACATCGCTGACTTCTGCCCTCGTTGGACTATTTTTTTCGATCATTGATTCCAACATCTCCGTTGCTGTTACCACTGGAATTCCTTTGCTATTACATTCATCGATAATGTATTTCTGAGCCATCGGAACTCTTTCCAGACTTATTTCCAAGCCTAAATCACCTCTCGCTACAATCACCCCATCGGATACCTCCAAAATGTCCTGAAAGTTCTTAAGCCCCTCCGAGCTCTCTATCTTAGCAAAAACACCCATATCCCCCCCATCCAATCTCTCCTTTATCATTTCAATATCCTCTGGACTCCTCGTGTAGGATAATGCAATTAAATCAATATCCAGCTCCTGGGCCAAGGCCAAAAGCCTTACCGATTCTTTAGTCAAGGCCGGAGTGTTGAATTCTCTCTTCGGAACGGTGATTCCCTTTCCATCGGATATCAGCCCGCCGACCAGAACCTCCACAACCACACTATTACTCTTCTTGGAGACGACCCGGGTCTTTAACCTCCCATTGTCTATATAAATCTCGTCTCCGATCTCTATTTCCTCTCCAATGTCATGTGTAAAAGCTATATCCCCATTCTCAAAGCTAATTTCAAAAAAATCTCCCTCCTCCACAGTTCTGTCCTCACTCACTCTAAGGCGTACTTCCGGACCCTTTATATCCAACATGACAGGGACATCCATAAGTTCCCGAACTTTACGAGTAATACTTCTGTATTGATCAAAGGATCCGTAAGCCGTATTTATCCTAACACAGTCCATTCCCTCCCGAAACATTTTCCTCAATATTACTTCATCAAAACTAGATGGTCCTACTGTACAGACAATCTTGGTTTTCTTCACAATTTTACCCCATAACAAACCATATATTCTTACCAAAATAGCGAAGGCAGAAAAGGATTTTAAAAGTCAACAGAACCCCCAATCAATTAAAGCCCTTTTTTCCAATCGGTATACTCCTCCCCTCTAAGATCCCCTATAAGATTCAAAGCCGCCTTTGTACCCTCTCCTACAGCAACGGACAGTTGTCTGGCTCCGCCCGTGCAATCCCCTGCAGCGTATAATCTAGGCAGACCCGCCGAAAGATCCTCATCAACCACTATCCTATCGCCCTCTACCGGGATTCCCAAACTCCTTGCGAAGTCCACCGAACCACTCGTACCAACAGCGACGAACAGTCCATCGAGCTCGATTTCCTCGTCACTTAAAGCCAAACCGGAAAAGGAATCCTCACCGAGGACTCCCTCAACCTCCTCCTTCACAATGGAAATATCCAACTCATCGATTTGATCTTTCAGATCCTCTCTAATCTCTAGGTTCTCCCCATTGGTAAACATCACAATATCATCGGTAAACTCGGCCAGCTCTGTTATCTCTTTGGCCGCATAATCCTTTGAACCCAACAAACCAACTCTTTTTTCCTTATAGAAAGGGGCATCACAGGTAACGCAGTAGCTGACCCCTTTTCCCTCGAAATCCTCCAGTCCTTCCAACGGTGGCTTTTGGTGTTTTATTCCCGGAGCCAAAATCAAGCCTTTGCCCAAAAATTCCTCATCCGCGGTCTCCACTAGGTAAGCTTCCTCCTCCATTTTCACAATCAAAGCTTCCTCCCCTAGAACATCAGTGCCAAATTTAATTGCCTGGCTTCTACCTTTTTCAAGCAGTTCACCCCCAGAGATCCCCTCCGGAAAGCCAAAGTAATTCTCTATGGAATCGACCTTTTCCAACATATCATCTGGCTTATCCAGGACTAGCGTATCGAATTCCGCCCTTGAGGTATAAATGGCCGCTGTAAGGCCAGCGGGACCTCCTCCGATTATGAGAACATCTCTCTTTCGACTCATTATATCCCACTGATAGTTTCATGGAATCGCCTACTTAAAATATGAGGAAACAGCAAACCGAATGGAATCAAAACAAGCTTGTAAATCACCAAAATCACAACTAGTTTTAATGGCATGTAAAAGAAAAACCAAAAGGGAGGTGCTTATATGGCTGAAAACGGACCAGTCGATCTCTCCAGCGATGAGTTGGAATCCACGATCGAAAATAACTCCGCCTTAGTCCTGGACTTTTGGGCCGAGTGGTGTGCCCCCTGTAAGACCATCGAGCCCGTAATGGAGGATCTAGCGGAGAAACACGGTAAAGAAATCTTTTTCGGGAAGGTAAATGTGGAAGAAGAAAAAGATGCAGCGAGAAACTACGGAGTATCCAGTATACCCAATGTTCTATTTATCAAGGACGGAGAAGTGATTGATAGAATCGTTGGAGCCGTTCCTAAAAACGAAATCGAGAAAAAAATAGAAGATCTCAAATGAATTCTTTTAAGGTTCCCTCAAATCATCAAGGGCCCAGGAAACCACTTCCGTGAGTGCCGGGTGAATATGCATGGCATCGAAAAGAGGATTAACGGATCTATCCTCTGTATACATCAGGTTAATTACTTCCTGAATCAATATTGGTGCGTAGGGCCCTACAATATTCGCACCTAGAATCTCTCCGTTTTCCTTGTCTATGATGATTTTACAGAACCCGTCTCTGTTTCCCATTGCGTATCCTTTTGCCGTATCCTTGTATTCGGATCTGCCCACCAAAATATCGTGATTCTTCTTCGCTTCTTCAACCGAGAGACCCACCGAGGCTATCTGAGGTCTAGTATATACAGCGGATGGAACGGCATGATAACTCGGTTTCATATTATGGTCCGTAAAAGCATTATGCCAAACAATAGCGGCCTCGTAATTGGCCACGTGTTTAAACATGTATTTTCCGGTTGCATCACCGCCAGCCCAAATACCAGGCTTAGTAGTCTCCAAGAACTCGTTCGTAACTATCCAGCCGTCCTCATCGGTTTCCACACCGGTTTTTTCCACTTCGAGCAAATCGGCATTAGATCTCCTACCGGCCGCGACAAGAATGGACTCAGCTCCGACTTCCGACGTATCCCCCGAATCTGCACCTTCGGTCAACGCAAACTTGCCTTCCTCGTCCTCTCCGACTTCTACCACTCTATGTCCAGTTAAAACTTCCATTCTTGAGGAAAGCTTCCTTTCGAGAAGCTTTGAAATATCCGGATCATGAGTAGGAAGAATGCTCGGCATCTGTTCTATAATCTTAACGTCCGTACCCACCGCGGAGAAAAAATGAGCAAGCTCACATGCTATATACCCCCCGCCAATTATGATCATGCTTTCAGGTTTTTCGTTTATTTCAAATATATTTCGGTTGGTATAGTAACCTACGTCCTCAATTCCCTCTATCGGAGGTATCAAGGGACGCGAACCGGAGAAAAGAAGGATTCTATCAGACCTGATCTTTTCGCCAGAAATATCAAGGGTGTAATCATTAACGAATTTAGCCTTTTCGTTATAAAACGTGAGATTTTCGTCTGAATCCACGGCCTTCTTCATTTGTTCCCGATCGGCCAGATAAATCTTCCTAGTCCTCTCAATTATTCTTTGAAAATCTATCTCGGGATCTCCAAAATCCACCCCCAATTCCCCGGCATGATGAGCTTCTGTAATGACATCCGCCGGATATATCATTACCTTGGAAGGAATACAACCCCGATTAAGGCAGGTCCCCCCTAAAGGATCCTTGTCTATGACAGCCGCCTTAAGACCTTCGCTAACGGCCCTAGAAGCGATATTCATGCCCGAACCAGTTCCGACAACAATCAAATCGTACTCTTCCAACCAACCACCCTTTAGGATATCTCAGAGAAACTTTTAAGATTAGGAGAAGGTCAACGTCCAACAAAAACAATGCAAAGGTATAAATATTAGAGTATTCGAATAGTCTAATACGATATCATGAGCAAGAAAAGGAACGATAGAATTTACGAGAAGCATGCCGATCTCTGTAAAATGTTGGCGAATCCGACAAGGTTAGAGATTATAGACGAACTCACAGAAGGAGAAAAATCAGTTGGAGATTTGGTATCTTCAATAGAGATAAGACAGGCCAATCTCTCCCAGCATCTCGCTGAAATGAGAAAAAGAAACCTCTTGGAAACAAGAAAGGAAGGAGCAAAGGTTTACTACAGCTTAGCTTTTCCGGAGATTGTGGATGCATGTAATCTAATTCAAAAAATACTGTTCAAACAACTATCAAGAGAAAAAAAACTCCTAGAAGGAGGTGAAGAAAATGAAAAGTGAGGAAAAGAACCTCGAAGAGTTGAAGAGAGAAAAAATGGAAGAGATAATGTCCAAGGAAGAAAGCGGAGAACTCCCTGGAAAACCAATGGCGGTTTCGGACGATGAATTTGATCAATTCACTCGAAAGCATCCACTTGTTGTAATAGACTTCTGGGCCGAATGGTGCGCCCCCTGTAAAGCCATGGGCAGAGTAATCAAGGAATTAGCCGAGGAATACTCGGACAGTGTAGCCTTTGGCAAGGTAAACGTTGACGAAAATACCCAAGCCCCCAGAAAATTCCAGGTTTCAGGAATACCAACCCTCGTCATCTTCAAAGACGGCGAGCCAGTGGATAAAGTGGTAGGAATGGTTCCAAAGAAACAGCTTAAACAAAAACTGGATAGTTACCTCTAGCGATAGCGAAAACAATTTTCTATGGAGGAAGTCATCAAGATCGAGACAGAGGAATTGAAGGAAGGCACGATCTTGGACAGAAAAAACAGATTCATAGTTCGAGGAGAAATAGATTCCAAAAAAAAGGAAATATACCTCCCTAACTCCGGAGAGCTCAGCACTGTTCTATCCCCAGGAAGGAAGATACTCAGCAGAAAAGTGAAAAAGGCAAGCAGAAAAACCAAATTCACAGCCCTTGCCATAGAAATTAGTGATTTTTTTGTAACCGTTGATTCCCGTCTCGCAAACGAGATATTTAAAGAAATTATTAAGCGATCCCTAATTTCAAAATTTAAGAAGACCGAGATAGCAGAAGAAGAGCCTTCCTTCCCAGAACACGGGCGTGCGGATTTTCTCTTGAAACAAAAAGAAAACGAAACCGATTTATACGTCGAAGTTAAGTCCTGCACCCACGTGGAAAATGGAACAGCCAAATTCCCTGACAGACCCACCAAAAGAGGGAGAAGGCATCTCAAAAGTTTGATGAAACTCGCCCAAGAAGGAGACGAGGCGACCATGATATTCGTTGTCCAGAGACCAGATGCTAAAGAATTCCGGCCATTTAAAAAAATCGATCCTCAGTTCTCGAATCTTTTACAAAAAGCTAGGAAGACAGGGGTTCAACTGCACGCCTTGACTACCGAATTTAACCCTCCGAAACTGTTTCTGAAAAGAAAGAAAATTCCAATTAAACTGAACAAATCAAAAACTTAAACAAGTTAAATATACCTTAAGTAATTCTCAGCGCCCGATTCCTTTAATCTTTCCCGAATCAGGCCCTTTAAACTATCTATTCCTTCTCCCTTTTTGGCGGATAACGGAACAACGATATCCAGCCACTGCCTCCAGGGAGGACTAATACCAAGCTCAGCACATATTCCATCAAGCGTATCATCCAGTTCCGAACTACTCAGGTTATCAATTTTATTAGCGGCTACTATCGGTCTAAGTTCCAGCTCCTTTAAAAACGAAAAAAGCTCAACTGAGACTGGAATTTGATTTCTATTTTGCCACCTTTCCGCTATTTCAAGAAATGAGGAGGAGTCTATAACTTCAATAGCAAACAAAATATTCGACTTGTTTTCCTCAAGATAGTTCACTATCTCCGTCTTGATCTCGTCCTGTTTCCCCTTACTTAATCCAGAGATATAGCCAAAACCAGGCAAATCTACGAGGAAAAAATCATTCCCCAACTTAATTTTATCGAAACCTCTAGTCACTCCAGGCCTCCTACCCACCTCCACTTTCTTTCCAGTGATCTGCCTTATCAGGCTGGACTTTCCCACGTTTGATCTTCCGACAACCACTATTTCCATCCTATCAGAATTAATTTACCACCAGGAAAAGTAAAAAGATATTCGCTAAGTTTCAAACATGAAAAATTAATAATTCTTCAAAAAGAAGAAAGAGGGCTAGGACCAATATTCAAATGGCTTGATGAGAAAACTACATTAAGAAATATATCGAGCTAAAAAGGTGACAGGTGACTAAATAAAATGACGATAAGAAAGCTTTTCGAGCCCAACAGCATAGCGGTTGCCGGAGCCTCAAACGATCCGGGAAACCTGGGCCACAAAATAATAAGAAACCTCAAAGAATCGGATTTCGAAGGAAAAATATATCCAGTAAACTCCAAAGAAGAGGAGATCCTAGATCTCAAATGTTATCCCTCCGTCGAGGAAGCCCCCAAAAAGACTCAACTACTTGTAATCGCAACAGAGCCAGAAAAGGTAAGCGAAACTCTTGAGGGTTGTAGCGAAAACAACGTCAGCAACGCGGTGGTTATCTCAAGCGGATTCAGCGAAACAGAAGAAGAAGGTAAAAAGTTGGAGAAAGAGGTTGTTAAAACCGGAGAAGAAATGGGTATACGGATTCTGGGACCAAACTCCCAAGGAATAGTCAATACCGAAAACGGAATGTGCTCTACGTGGCCGCTTATAAACAAAAAGGGTTCCATCGGAATTATATCGGAAAGCAATAGCATCGGCGCCGAACTAATTAAAAGGGCGCAGAAGGACAATATAGGCATCTCCAAAATGGCAACCTTCGGAAACAAGGCTGATATCGATGAGGTAGACCTAATTGAATACTTTGGAAAGGATGACGAGACCGATATCATAGCGCTTTATCTCGAGAGAATAAAAAAGGGTAGAGAATTTCTTTCAGTCGTGGAAGAAGTCTCGAAAGAGAAACCGATTCTAGTTTTAAAGGGTGGAAAAACCGAAAGAGCTATGGAAGAAATAAAAAGAATTGAAGAGGAAGGAATGGGCGATTATAGAATTTTTGAGAGCGCGTGCAGACAAGCTGGTTTGACCCAAGTTGAGAACCTTGACACCTTATATAACATTTGTAAAGGCATAGCAACTATGCCAAAACCGGAGGGAAAAAACACCGTTATCGTTACTAACACAAAAGGAGGCAGCGTACTAGCACTCGATGCGGCTGAAAACACCAGCATAAATATGATAGATATTCCAGAAAACTGTAAGGAGAGATTGAGAGAAACCCTGCCAGATGATATCCCCATAAAAAATCCCTTAAATCTTCACAGAAGGGCAGATGCAGAGAAATTTGATAAGGCAATCAAAATACTTGCAAGATACAAGGACGTTCAAAATTTAGTCACGATAGTTGGAACTCCAACGGCGGAAACAGCCGAAGTGATTGAAAGAAGATTTGAAAGGCTGCCAATCATACCAATAGTCCTTGGAAAGGGAGAATTCGATATGGAAAAGTCTGATTCATTAAAGCAAAGAGGAATACCGGTGTTTTCGGAGCCCCAAATGGCAATGAAGGTACTTAATTCTCTCTAAATATATCTAGTCAAAAAAATCCCTAAGTCGTTATTTTTACTTCATCTCTCTCCTTAATTTTAGTATGCATTCCTTTAATCTCTTTAACAGGTCTACCATTCAATTTTATTGTATATCCACTTCGAAGACCACCGGTCCTCGGATCCAGAATACTCTCCACAACCTCAGGCGTCCGTTTGCTCAACCTAATCAAGAGCATGTCGACAGTCTCCTCCTGACCGATAGGTATCTTAATCTCCCTTCCCCCCTTCTTTTCGCACAAATCGCATTCAATTTTAACTTTAACATTCATTTTCTCGAACTCATATTCGAATTGGAAAAATATATTTAAATATTCTCCACCTAACAATAAACCCAAAAAACAAATCGCCCAATCCCACTCAATGAAGGATTTTTATTAATTAAATCCGAAGTGTTTGTATACAAGAGGTCAAAAATATGAAAGTAGCTTTAGCCTTTTCAGGAGGGTTGGACACCTCAATCTGCCTTAGAATGCTCCAAGAGGAATACGAAGCCGAAGTAATAACCGTAGCTGCAAACGTAGGGCAGGAAAAAGAGAAGCTAGAGAGAATCGAGAAAAAGGCTATGGATTTAGGCTCGACAAAACACTACGGATCGGATCTGACAGAGGAATTCGTTAACGACTACATATTCCCAAGTATAAAGGCCAATGGTTCATACGAGGGCTACCCCCTTTCCACAGCTTTAGCAAGATATCCAATCGCAGCTAAGCTAGCTGAGGTAGCTAAAAAGGAAAATTGTGATGCAGCCGCTCACGGATGCACCGGGAAAGGGAACGATCAATTTAGATTTGATACCACGATATCCCTTATGGCTCCGGAAATGAAAATAATAGCTCCAGTCAGAGAAAAAAATCTCGACAGAAAATGGGAGATCGAATACGCAAAAGAACACGACATTCCCGTTCCCGTGGACGTCGACGAGCCCTATAGTATAGATGAGAATATCTGGGGAAGATCAATTGAGGGTGGAGACTTGGAGAATCCAAAGAACGAACCTCCTGAAAAAATATATAAAATGACTAACTCCCCTTCAAAAGCTCCTTCAAAGCCTAAAGTCATCGAAATCAAGTTCGAGAAAGGAATACCAACATCCCTAGACGGGAAAAAGATGGATGGAATATCCCTCATAAATGAGCTCAATAAATTGGCCGGTAGTTACGGCATCGGAAGAATAGATATTATAGAGGATCGTACACTAGGACTAAAATCCAGAGAAAACTATGAGGCCCCTGCAGCAACCGTACTACTCAAATCACACAAGGCTTTAGAACAGCTGGTTTTAACAAGGGACGAGATAAAATTCAAGGAATCGGTAGATAGCTTATGGTCCGACCTTGTTTACAGGGGACTTTGGTTTGACCCCCTCAAAGAGGATCTCGATGCCTTCATTGAAAAAACTCAGGAAAGAATGACCGGAAATGTCAAGGTAAAACTGGAACCAGGAAGTGCAAGCGTGGTATCTAGAGATTCCCCTCAGAGCTTACACGAGCCGGAACTTGTTTCATTTGACGAATATGGATTCGATCAGAGAGATTCCGAGGGCGCAATAAAATTTCAATATCTCCAAGGGAAGATCTTCAGAAAAAGAAACAAGGACTGATTAGATGCTTCGAAAGGGGCGCTTCGAGGAGTCCGCCGACCAAGACGCGGCTGAGTACTCTTCTTCGTTGGAAGATGACAATAGGCTTTTCGAGTCTGTGTTACATATCAATATAGCTCACGTCCAAATGCTCATTGACTGTGGAATAATCAAGAAGGGAAACGGAGAAACAATAATAGACAGTCTTCAGAAACTACGCGAGGAAGGAATCGAAGCACTGGAACTTGGCCCCGAAGTAGAAGATATTCACATGGCTATTGAGAGTTACGTAAACCAAAAAGCCGGAGAAGAAGTCGGTGGTAAAATGCATACCGCAAAGAGTCGAAACGACCAAGTAGCCACCGCAATAAGGATGGTTCTGAGGGAAGAAATCCTGAATGTCCAAAAAGAACTTATCGATTTAATATCCAGCTTGGTTGATAAGGCCGAGAAAAATCTCAGGACGATAATGCCGGGTTACACGCACTTACAGGTTGCGGAACCAACTACGTTTGCACATTATCTTCTATCACACGCAGAAGAGTTTCTGAGGGATTTAAAAAGACTAGACACCGCCTTTATCCGCACTAACCAGTGCCCGCAGGGTGCATGCGCTTTTGCTGGGACCAGTTTTCCAATAGAAAGAGAGGAAACCAGTAAACTACTGGGATTCAACAAAATCCTCGAAAACACAATGGATTCAGTTAGTTCAAGAGACTTCGCAATAGAGACAATGTCATGTCTCTCGATTTTGGTGACAAACGTCAGTAGAATTTGCGAGGAACTCGTCATATGGAACTCCGCCGAATTTGACATGATAAAAATCCCAGAAAAATTTCTCTCAACCAGTAGTATTATGCCTCAAAAAAAGAATCCGGAAGTTGCCGAGCTGGGAAGGGCCAAATCGGGAACTATCGTTGGAAACCTTATCGGAGGACTGAAAATTCTTAAATCCATCCCCCAAGCCTATAATCTCGACCTACAGGAATTAACTCCCCATCTATGGGGGTCCGTAGACGAAACCAAAGACACGATTAGAATCATGAATAAGATATTTAATGAAATAAAGCCCAACGCGGAAAAAATGGAAGCAAACCTAAACAAGGGATTTCCAACCGCCACAGAATTAGCAAACACCTTAGTGAGGGAGGAGGGATTATCCTTCCGAGAAGCACACAGAATCGTTGGCGAATTTGCCTCAAAGGTGGATAAAGAAAACACGGAAATCGCTGATATAAGTATAGAGGACCTGAACTCTATTTTTAAATCCGTAACGGGGGACGATGTATCGCTCTCAAAAAGAAAATTAGAAAAAGCTATCGACCCCTCAAAGAACGTTGAAAAAAAGAAAGTAAAAGGAGGACCTTCGCCAAAAAGAGTCAAAAATGAGATAAAGAATCTCAAAAGAGAGATAGAAACCGAAATAGAGATATTGAATAACAGAAAAGAATCCCTTAAAAAGACCAGAGACAATCTTATCCAACTAGGAGGCGATTGAATGAGCGTAAAAATATCTATAGTGGGTGCATCAGGGTACACCGGAGGGGAGCTATTAAGACTTCTCCACAACCATCCCGACGCCGAAGTCATTGGAGCTTACGGAAAGAAAACGAGAGGAAAAAAAATATCTGAACTCCACACCCATCTAAAGGGAATGTACAAACTAAAAATCGAAAAACCGAATTATTCACGTATAGGAAATAAATCCGATCTCGTTTTTACTGCAACGCCTCATGGAACCTCAATGAAATTCGTTCCCGAAATACTAGAAAATGGTGCGAAGGTAATCGACATAAGCGCGGATTACAGGCTCAACGATTTGGAAACTTACGAAGAGTACTATCAGAAACACGAAAATCCTGATGTAGATGCTGTTTACGGCCTTCCAGAGATACATCGCGATGAAATAAAGAATTCAGATTTGGTGGCAAACCCCGGATGTTATCCGACGGCAGCAATATTAAGTCTCGCGCCCCTCCTCAACCGGAATATGATTGATCTCGATCATATCATCATAGACTCGAAAAGCGGAAGCTCCGGAGCCGGGGCAAAACCCAGCGAAAAACTTCATCATCCTACCTGCACTGACAACGTAAGGGCCTACAATGCGACCACCCACAGACACAATCCGGAAATAGATCAAGAAATTAGCGGAATATCGGGAAGGAAATTAAAAACTCACTTCACACCCCACCTTCTGCCCATGATACGTGGAATACTGAGCACATCACATGTTTTCCTAAACGATTCGTACTCAGAGAATGAGATAAAGAAGATATATGAGGAATTTTACAAAGGAGAACCCTTCGTTAGAATAAGAAATAATCTCCCGCAAACCAATAATGTCCGTGGATCCAACTATTGCGACATAGGAATCAGGACCTCAAACAAAACAAACAGAGCAACGATAATTTCCAGCATAGACAATCTCGTAAAAGGTGCATCCGGACAAGCAATTCAAAATATGAACATATTATTCGGTCTCAGAGAGAAGAGAGGCCTGGAAAACTTGCCACTGCGACCGTAAGGAATAAGCCGTTTGATCCAAAATAAAGAAAAAATTTTAATTTTCAACCGGAAAGGAAAACTAAGATGACCGAGAAAAAAATCAAGATAAAAACTCCCGAATTTGAAGCCAAAGCAGACCTTTTAGAGGATAAAACGCCCAACACATGCAAAAATATACTCAAGGAATTGCCCCTGGAAGGGAAAGCCTCCCTGTATAAGGAGGAAATCTACTTCAGTGTCCCAATGAAAATAGAGCCCGAAAACGCCACGGAGGATACAAAGGCAGGAGATGTCTCATATTGGCCGGAGGGGCCGGCAATTTGCATATTCTTCGGTGAATCAAAGCCCGTAAGCCCCGTGAACACCTTTGCAAGAATAAAGGAGAACACGAAAAGATTTGCCAATGTGAAAAAGGAAGAGAAAATTAAAGTATTAAAATGCTGACCGGAGAATAAACACGTAGGAGGGATTTATCTAAAATCCTCGACAAACGGTTAATTCTGATAATAATTATTAAAATTAATATTCACAAAAGCTTAAAATTCAATGTTGACATAACCTACCCAAAACTTTGAACCGGTGATAAAATGATAACTGAAAT
>JBKHIS010000031.1:0-14159 GCA_046538535.1 Hadesarchaea archaeon
GGTAAAGTTCCGTTCTCAAATTCATTTTTTCAAATGGGATTCCAACGAGGAAAATTCCCTCCAGTTCCATTCCAGGGAAGTCCGCTCCCTCCGCGAATCTGCCTGAGGCCGTGGCACACAAAAATCCGTCACCGCCCTTATTTGTTTCCCTCTTGAATCCGTCCAGTATGTTCCTAGCGGTGTTTCCATCCATTCCTCTTTCCTCCAGATAGAGTTTGCGCCCTTGGTCCTCGAGTATTTCCTTCAGGCCCTCCTCCATTAGCCTCCTCTGTATTCTGTAGCTTGAAGAAAATACGGCAACGTTCGAGCTGATTTTTTCGGAAAATTCGCCGATGCTTTTCACGTAAAGCCTCGCCATTTTGTCTTCCAATTTCTTTCCCTTGGTCGTTAGACCCGAGGGCAGCAGCGATACTATATTGTTTTGATCGTAGAATGAACCTACGATTATGCTTTTTACGTTTTTACTCAGCCCGGCGGTGGTAGCAAAAGCCTTGATGGGCTTGAGTGTGCCCGAACAAAAAACGCACCCTTTGAACTTTTTCCACCTGTTGTTCAATATCTCGGAGGTTCTCATGTCTATCATCTCCAGAGAGAGGTTGTCCTTTTCCCTCTCTAGCAAAAAGGCTATTCCGTCCACGTCCAGCTTGTCCAGAGCTCTCGTCCAGAACTTTCCTAAGTGATAGATCGAGGAGCGTGGTCTTTTTCCCTCGTTCAGTTGTTTTCTTCGGAGTTTGGTCCCAAAGGTCACGAGTTCCTCTACGTCTATCCTGAATTCGAATGGATCCTTTCCCCAATTTTTGATCACTCCATGAACGAAATCGTTCATGTCGACCTCGGATTCTCTTTTCAGGCCGTCTCCTACGTTTTTTAGCTCCTCTCGAAGAAGCTCGATGAGGTCGAGGAGCTCCTCGGCTCTATCCCCAGGCATTCTTCCCAGTTCACCTGCTGACCTGTTCAGAGTTCCGAGAGTTATTCGATCCGAGTTCATACCTCGTGCTGCTCTCTGAAGGTTGTGAGCCTCGTCCATTACTAGGAATGACTTCTGAAATGGAATTTGGTCCTCTATGACCCAGCTAAGGTCTTCGCTTATGACGTAGTTGTAGCTCAGGGAGACAAGGTCAGTAAGCGGCAAGAGTTCGCGTTGGAAGTAGTAAGGACATATCTCGAGGTTTTTTGAGATGTCCAGTATATCCGAGTAGAGGAGGGGATTGTCGTCGAACTCTTCCGGATTCGCTTTTTCGAGGTTCTTGCGGTAGGGGCAATCCATTCCCACCTCCTCGCACATGAAGGAGACGTCTCCGTAGCTTAGTTTTTCGTCGATGTTTCTGTCCCTTGCCAGCAGACACATGTCCCTCTTTCCTCTGTAGGATATTCCGAAAAAGTTCTCGTTTGCATTATGATTTATAGCTCTTAGCTCCTCGACGGGTCTGTCCGTCTCGTTTCCGGTCCTGACGGCCCAAATTATTCTGTTATCCTCCGTATGGGGCAGGAGGGCTGACAGAATCACTGGAGTTTTTCCGAATCCGGTTGCTGCATGGATGCATATGTTTGAATCCCAGACCTCGTTGTGGATGTTTTTTTCCATTTCTCGTTGGTTTTCTCTATATTTGTAAGGAAACAGCTGTTTTTTCATTTTGGATTTTCCTCGTTTGCTTTTTTGAATAAGTTTTTCCTGGATTTAATACTGTTGAGATTTTTTGGTCCGATCCTTCACTTCAGGAGGATTCATCGTTCCGTTGATAGAGGTATTCCTTTATCCTTCTCTGTCTTCTGTCGTAAATGGCTCTGTCTGCCAGGTCCTCCGGAACTTCTTCGAGCTTGACGTATTCGAGATCGTTTTCCCTAAGGAGATTTTTTGCGCCTCTGCTGATTTCGGGAGCAGCGATAATTCCTCTGACTTTCTTGTCTACCTTCTTCTCGAGCTCGTTGACGTATCTGTTGAGCTGTCCAACCGCTGAGGGTGTTGCTTTCCCTCGTTTGAACTCTATTGCGACACCGTTTCCCTCAGAGTCCTCGCCGTATAGATCTACTAGGCCCGATCTCATCAGTTTTTCCTTATTTTTTGGCTCGAATCCTTCTTCGATTAGGCTTGGATCCTCTAGTACGGAATTGACCATATCATCCTCAGTCCCTACTAGCTGAAGATCCTTGCCGTCCTGCAGGTCGTGGGATAGAACGACCTTTAGATTCTCAAAATTAATCACCAGGATTTCCTCTGGCGCGCTTCTCCTGGAGACGATTTTGAGTTTTCCTCCATCAAGTTTTGTTTCTGCTTTGCATCCTGGGGGATTCCAGTTCACCGGTTCTCTTTTTTGTGCCTGATGAACTAGAATGGTACCGTCGGGTTTAATTATGATAATTCTCTCCCCCTCTGGCAGGAAGGATCCAGCTCGCCCGCTGTAGCTTACCTGACAGGAACCTATTATCACGCAGGAGTGTCCCCGGCTTATCGAATTGTTTAGCATTTCCTTGGCGATTTTTGGGGTTGGGTTTCTAAGTATGTGCAATCTGATCATCCGTTCCGCTTTATTACTGGTTACCAAATCGAGTTGGAGTTTTCATGCGCTATTATCCTTCCCTCTTTCACTTGGTAAATCTTTGGTCTTAGCTTTCCTTCGTCCAGAACCGTCCAGGATACCTCGGGAAATTTCCCGGATACAATCCTAAGGGACTTCAGAACCTTTAACTTTCCGCCTTCCGAATCTATCTTGGTAAATCCCCACCCCCCGGAAACTGATCGCAGAGGTCCTTTTCCCCATATTTTTAGTTTCTCGCATTCGAAATCGAGCTTTGAATTCAAACTCTTGAATATTTCTCGGATACTACGGATTTGATTTTCATCGATTTTTTTCGTAGTCCAATAGTGTATCGTCCTGCCCATCTTCCCTGAACAATTTAGCTCCCGGCTGTACTTATCATAAAAATGGCTACTTTCCAACGGTGAGAAAATTGTGTCGTACGGATTCGAACGGAATTATTCAAGGGTATGATCTAGGCGTTTCTCTATGTCCTTTTTTAAGTTTCTTAGCTCATCCTCTCCGAAAATTTTGCAGTATATGTTCAGAAATCCTAATGCGTTGGATCTTATTTTATTTTGGAGCTCTTCCTTCAGTTCTGGATCTTTTTTGAGTATGTCTTTCCCTTTTTCCGTAATCTTGAAGTATTTTCTCCCCTCACCTGAACCACCAGTTCTTTCTATGAGGTCCCTCTCTTCCATCCTTTCCAAGGCACCGTAAACAGTCCCGTAGCTAGGATCCCAGTGACCTCCTGACATTTTCCCTATCTTTTCCAGTATTTCATATCCGTATCTCTTTTTCTCTTTCATCATCTGCAGGATCAGGAATGTGAATAGACCTTTTGGCCTGTTTTGGGGCATCTTCCTACTTTTCGTGGTGCGTTAGTAATTTAAGAGGGTTACGCATTGTAATATTACGGTACGTAATACCCGAGGGGATTGAATCAATGGTTGAAGCTTTGACGGAGGCGTCCAAAAAGAGACCCTACGTGGTCCTATTGATAGTGCTCTTAGTATCCGGTGGTATGGCCTACGGGGTTTCGAAAATTACCATGACTAGCGAAATGGAGAAGTTTCTCCCCGAGGAATTCGCGTCGGTTAAGGTTACTAACAGAGTGGAGAATGCTTTGGGTGGAACCGTCTCGGAACACGTACTGATTCGAAACGAAGACGTGGGAAGTGCGGAGTCCTTTAGGAGTATTTTGATACTTCAATCCAGAATAGAGAATCGCTTTATGAGGGATCGAAGCTCCAGAGAGGGTGAATACATACTCAGAATGGTTTCATATCCGCAGATAGTGGTAAATAGTCTGGAGGATAGGGGGGTTGACTGGCGGTCTTTGTCAGATGCACAGCTCGAACAGGCTATACAGCAAATTCTGGATTCGGACGAGGGTCTAGAAGACATTGTATTGGAAAATAGAGAAGCGACCGTAATCAGTATAACGATAAATTCCGAGCTTGCACAGGACAACCTGTACGATTACACGGACGAACTAAATGAAATCGTGAAGGATTTCGACGACTCCCAAAAGAGTCTATCAGCGGAAATGACCGGCTCGATTTCCATGGAGATGGAAACCCAGAACATGATGAACCGGGATAACAGAATATTAATTCCCGCAGCAGGGCTTTTGATAATAGTCATTTTGTTTCTGGCGTTTCGGAAGATAACTGATGTGGCATTTCCCTTCCTCATCCTTCTTTTGGGTGCGTTGTGGATGGTGGGCACGATGGGTCTTCTAGACATAAGTTTCACGATGGTTTACGTGGCTTTGGTCCCTGTAATTCTGGGTGTGGGAATTGACTATACCATCCATATGCTAAACAGGTACTACGAGGAGAGAGGTCTAGGTTTAGCGGTGGAGAAAGCATCAGTCCGGGCCGTTAGGACGGTCGGTGTGGCGGTGGCTCTTACTGCAGTAACGACAATTGTTGGATTCGCCTCTTTCGGGGTTTCGGAAATGCCTCCGATTCGGAATTTTGGTTTTCTCGCCGCTTCGGGAGTATTTTACATATTCATCCTGGCGACGACGTTGCTTCCTTCTTTGGTGGTACTGAGGGACAGAGGTAAGAAAAAGCTGGAGCCCTCCCCCGAGGAAAAAGATCAGGGGATTGATCGGATAGGTTTGGCATTGTCGAAGCTGGTGACTGGAATCAGGAGACATGGCAAACCAATAATTGCTGCGGTCATAATTGTTTCTGCCGCCTCGGCGGTCTTTTCTACCGGACTTTCCACCACGATGGCTCTGGACACCTTTTTACCGGACGACGCCGATTCCGTCCAGACGATGAACGAAATGGAAGCCCTTTTTGGTGGACAGACGATGTCTAACTACGTTCTAGTAACTGGAAATTACTCAAACCCCGAGTCGCTGAGAGCTATCAGAGATTATCAGAGTGCAGTGATGTCGGATTCCAAGAGCTCTGGCCTCATTACGGAAAGCCGGAGTCTATTGGATCTTTTTCCGAGTGTTGAAATTCCCGATGATCCACAGCAAATTTCTTTGATTTTGGAGAACGCAAAGGGGACAACCGAGGCCGCCAGATTTTTCGTTGGAGACGGTACTCTCATTCACTTCTCCGTACTTTCGGAGTCCGACAAACAGATGAGAGAGGCCACCGACATCATGAGGAATCACGTTCGAGGGATCGATGACGAAGGCGACGTGACCTTCAATGTGGAGGGGGATCCTGCCGTTGGAGGTGGTCCGGCAATAATATCCGATGTAATGGAAAGTATTTTGCCTGACATGAGAAATTCGGTAATCCTTGCAATTCTGTTGGTTATCGTGGTCCTGGGATTGGTATTCAGATCGGCCACGGTAGGATTGATCGGATCGATTCCCGTTTTGATAGCCCTTTCGTGGGAACTGGGCGTAATGAGGAGTGTGGGTTGGTCCCTTGACGTCATGAACATGATGGTTTCGGCTCTTGCAATAGGGATTGGTGTGGATTTCACGATCCATGTGACTCATAGGTTTCACGAAGAGTGGAAAAAGGACGGCAAGACCCCCGAGGAAGCGATAGCGATCACGATAGAGAGGGTGGGGAGGGCCGTGGTGGCGGCTGCCGCGACTACGATCGGAGCTTTTATCGTGCTTTCTTTATCTTCCATGCCGCCCGTAACGAGGTTCGGACAGCTAGCGGCCATGGTGATATTCTTTGCCTTGGTTGGGTCCTTGGTCGTTCTCCCCACGGTGCTCTTGGGCTTTGCCAGATGGAAGGACGGACGCGGTAGGGAATGATCCTTTATCGTGGCTGGTCGATCAAAAATTCGCCCAGTGATTTTGGTTTTCCTTTCTTTGGATTCTCCGACAAATTAAAACAACCGAAGATAGAGTGAAGATCGATAACGATGTGTATAAGAAGAGCTGGAGAGGAGGACATAGATTCGATTGTTTCCCTTATCAACGAGAGCAATCGTGAAGCCTACGAGGATATAATTCCCTCCAAGCTATTTGAGGACCCCATTTTGGATAGGGACGAGGTAGAGGATATGTTTCGCTGGATGGAGTTTTACGTTTACGAGTCGGGTGGAAATATTGTAGGGGTGGCTGGATTGAATGTGAGCGACGAAAAGGTGGGAAAAGTTCGTTGGGTCCATGTGCTTCCAGGATATCGGCGGGAAGGAATTGGAACCGCGCTAATGAGACATCTTGAAAATACTGCTAGGAAAAAGGGCTTGGACAAGCTCGTTGTTTATTATGTGCACGAGGATGCGGACTGGGCTCATGAATTTTACCGGAAGCTTGGTTACGATAAAGAAGGCGAGATTTCTCATCGGATGGGCCGCTGTTATCTGTTCGTGAAGCGCATAAAATAGAAAACTAACTTTTTCTGGATTTCCTCGCCTTTGGACATTCACTGTGAGCCTTTACGAAGAACTTCTAGCAGTTCTCCATCTAGCCAGTCTCCATCCTCCAATCGCTCGGAGGAGAATTCCTTGCGCCCGTTGTTTATGATTCCGAACGATCCACGGAAATTCCAGTTGGACCAGCCGATTTCATGTTCCTTGAATATTTTCAAGAGGTCACTATACCAGTTTAGTCTGGACTCCTTATCGATTCTCTTTGAGTAGACTCCGAACTCTCCGCAGTGTATCGGAGTCCCTGTTTCCTTCCTAAATTCAAGCCAAGGTTTTATCAAGTCTTCTAACCAGTCCTTGTCGGCCTTTGTTCCGGCGTATTTTGAGAAAAATTTTTTTACGCTCCTTATGGTGGCTCCTACTTGGTTTCCGGGTTCGGCTATTGAAAGTTCGTCTTCTTTGGGTATCCTCTCGAGATATTTTTTCATCTTTGGAGGTGTCCCGGGATATTTGGCGGGTTCATTGTATATGTGGCATCCAGCTTCGTATAGATAGGGCCCTATGGTCCACTCGGCTCCATAATGGGTTACCCACATGGGTTCGTACATGTGGAAGCTCTGGACAATGTTGTCATGGTCGACTCCGTAGATTGGTTCCTTTCCCAGATTCAGTCCGTCTATATATATGGTTCTGTCCTCGTCGATTTTTCTTATTGAAGAGATCATCCTTTCGAGGAATTCTTTGTATTTTTCCTTTGGAGCTATGGGTTCGTTTATTAGGTTAAAGCTGAGGTTCTCGACATCCCTGTATCTTTCTGCGAACATCCTCCAAATGTCCTCGGACCTCCTCAATAAATCTTCGTCATTCCAAAGCTTAGGTTCGTAGGTTTCGTCCTCAGCTACTCTTGTAATGCCATACCCGGGGAGTTCATGCATGTCGAGGTTCACATGGACCCCGTACTCGGAGCACCAGGAGATCGCTCTATCGATGTAGGATAGGTTCTTTTCATCGTAGTCCCCCGGATTTCTATCCTCTTCAAAGAGCATGTAGTCCACGGGGAGTCTGACGAAGTTGAAACCCCATTTTTGGAGTCTCTTGACATCCCTTTTCTTGTAAAAGGACTTCAGGTGGGATTTTTTAAGGGAGGATTGGGAGAGCCAGAGCCCGAAGTTGAATCCGCAAAGCCTTTTTTCATTAATTTTTATCCCCATTGTTTCTCGAACTTAGATGTGACTCTAAGTTTTTGAATTCTAACTTTTTTCGGCGAAAGGTTGTAAAGACAATTTGGGGGAGTATGGATGGAGGTCAGATAGGGTAAAAATTCTTTTTGCCTGCGTGGAAAACGCTTGCAGAAGCCAGATGGCAGAAGGATTTGCAGGAGAGTACGGCGATGAGGAGATAGAAGCTTTCAGTGGCGGTTCTAGCCCCGCCGAGAGGGTCGATCCCAAAGCAGTTGAGGTAATGGATGAGTTAGGAATTGATATTGGCTTCCAATTTCCAAAAAGGATAGACTCCGCGATGACAGAGGAGTCGGATGCTGTCGTGACGATGGGATGCGGTTCCGAGGCTTGTCCGGTACCAATTTCGGGCCGTCATATTGAGTGGGATATCGAGGATCCCTCGGGTGGTTCGCGTTCGAAGTTTAGAGAGGTTAGGGATGAGATCGGCCGTAGGGTCATAGTTCTGTTGGAGGAATTGGGGAATTTGTCCACCGATAAATAGGTCGTTGGTTTTTCCGGTAGGTTTGAGTGTTATAGTAAGGTTTATTACAGGGTTTTGCTGGATTTTATTTCTTTTATGGCTTCATTGGAGGGTTTTACGCTACCTATTCCAAATTCTATGGTTGTACAGACGGAATTATTTATCTCTTCCTTGGACACTTTTCCGAATCTGAGGTCTGGCAGATCGAAAATGGCGTTGCAGTCCTCGAGAAATATCACCTTGTAGTCCCTGAACATGGCAGCTCTGGCGGTCGACTCACAGCATAGGTTTGTGAGCACCCCCGTTATGATCAGTGTGTCTACATCCAGATTTTTCCAGGATTTTTTAGAAGCAGAACGACTATATTATATTATGGGAAAGAAGAAGATAACCTCGATTCGAGTGGATGAAGACGTGTTGAAAAGGACAAAGTAAATAGGCCTCAATGTAAGTAAAGTTCCTGAAAATACTCTTAAAGATTATATAGAAAAGTTATAAACCTCTATGTAAGAAAATAAATCCTATGAGGGTACTGATAATTATTCTAATAATTCTGAAGAAGGCAGAGAAAGTGGTGCGGCCGCCGGGATTTGAACCCGGGTCGCTGGCTCGGGAAGCCAGAGTCTTGCCACTGGACCACGGCCGCTCAGAATCCATATTGGGTTAGTGGAATTAAAATTTTCTTTGAATTTTTATTTTATTCAAAGTGGCTATTGAGGGTTAATTAATATTTATACAATTTTTTTTAAAACCATCGTACCTTTCTTTCATTTCATTCTTCATTTGTCTCTGTACTGAAAGATTGGCATTTGAATTTACTTGAAAGTCCTTAATTGATGTAAAAATTCAGTATATTTTGAGAACTGAGCATTTATACTGCTCTTTTCCCAGTTAGGTTCCATCTGGCTGTTTTGAACGGAGAATTGTGGATTTAGCACCATTTAGGAGCTTTTAACAATCGCCGATGCATTGAGGTATATGATCGGATGATGGTTGAGAGGATACGATGAGCTTGAATGTCCTGTTGGTGGATGATGAGAAGGAGATTTTGGAACAAGCAAAGTTATTCATCGAGCGAGAGGACGATAGGATAAGTTTGGAAACAGCTTCGTCTGCAGAGGAGGGCCTGAAAATGATCGAAGATGATGATATCGACTGTGTGGTCTCGGATTATCAAATGCCAGGGAAGAACGGCCTAGATTTTTTGAGGTCCGTCAAGAGTAGGGAGGATGATTTACCCTTTATCATTTTTACCGGCAAGGGGCGAGAGGAGGTCGCGATGGAGGCCCTGAATCTCGGAGCTGACAGATACCTGCAGAAGGGAGGGGATCCTAGAACACAGTATGGGGTTCTGGCCCGGGCGATAATTCACGAGGTGGGGAGATCGGAGATTGAGGCGGAGAAAGAGAAGATAGAGGCTGAACTCACGTCCTTGGTTGAGGGGTCGGATGACTCGATTTTCGTAGTTGATGAAGATTATAGGATTGTATTCGCCAATCAGGCTTTGCTGGATAGGTTCGATTTGAAGGAGGGTGAATTTCTGTGCTCGCAGTTCGATAAGCTTCATCCCGAAGGTGACTTATCCGTTCTTAGGAGAAAGGTGAAAAGAGTTATCGAAACTGGGGAATCTCAGCGGCAGGAGGTGAATTTTGGTGGAGATCAATACTTCCTTCGCACGCTTTCTCCCATCGAAAATCCTAGAACTGGTGAGATTGATAGGGTTTCGGTCATCTCCAAGGACATCACGGAAAAGAAGAAAAATGAGAGGGAAGCCCGCCGCCACGAAGAGTTCATGGAGAACGTTTTTAACGCAATTCAAGATGGAATAAGTGTACTTTCGGATGACCTGACCGTGAAGCGCGTAAACGACGTCATGAGAGAATGGAATTCTGAAAACGTTCCATTGGAAGGAAAAAAGTGCTACGAGGCTTTTAGAAACCGTGAAGAGCCTTGTGAGAGGTGCCCCACGTTGAGGTGTTTGGAATCCGGTCGTACTGAGAGCGAAATCATACGGCCATCCGAGCACGTAGCTTCAGACAGATGGGTTGAGCTATATGGGTATCCGATGAAAGGTGCGGGTTCGGGCGAAATTCGCCAAGTAATTGAGTTCGTCCGCGACATTACCAAGGAGAAGAAATCCGAGGAAAATCTCAAGCGCAAGACTCAGCTACTTGATTCACTCATGGAGAACATCACCGATACAATTTACTTCAAGGATAGAGAGGCTAGATTTGTTGAGGTCAGCAGATCGAAGGCGGAGGAGGTGGGGGAGGATGCAAGGGAGGACCTCATTGGTAGGACCGATTTTGATTTTTATCCCGAAGGGGAAGCTAAAAATTCCTACGAGGACGATATGAGGGTTATTAGGGGAGAAGAGCCCCTAATACGTCGGGAGGAAAAGTTCTATGAGGGTGGGGATGTTAAGTGGTTTTCCACAGTCAAAATCCCATGGAAGGATGAGGAGGGGAATATACAGGGTCTGTTGGGAATATCACGCAATATAACCGAAAAGAAGAAGATCGAGGAAAGGGAGAACTTCCTACATTCTCTGCTGAGGCACGATGTCGGAAATAAGATACAGGTTATAATGGGCTATCACGATCTGTTGAGCAAGTGCGAGATTTCGAATAAAGGTCTGGAATATCTGGAAAAGGCAAGAAGTGTTGCCGAAGAGGGTGTAGATTTAATTGAAAAGGTGAGGACTTTAAGGAAAATTGAGGGCAACGTTAATATCAAGGATCTGAACGTTGAATCGGTAATCGAGAGGGTTATCGGAAAAAAAGAGCCTCAAGCTTTGGAGAGGGACATGGAGATTGAAGTCGGTAATGTGGGGTTTCAAGTGAAGGCGGGTGCTCTTTTGGAGGAACTCTTCTCCAATTTGGTGGAAAATGCAATTAAGCACTCCGATGGAGAGACAATTAAAATCTCAGGTAGGAAAAAGAATGGGGAATGCATGGTGATAGTGGAGGACGATGGTAAGGGTATACCGGAGGCCGAGTGGAGAAATGTGTTTGAAGGGGGGTACACCACCGATGGAAAAAGCGGCTCAGGTCTAGGCCTCTATTTAGTGAAGGAAATAGCCGCTCTTTACGAGGGGGACGTGAGTTTGGAGGAATCGCATCTGGGAGGAGCAAAATTCGTGGTCAATCTGAAGCTGGCGGGATGATCATTGGTGGATAATATATGTCCCTCCCTTTTTCGATAAGGCTTTTTTTTGCTACGATCTCTTAATCAGGCTCTTTTTAGTTAAAATTTTAAGATTGATTCGATGAATCTTATCCGGTGAGTAGATGGTGCCTCTTCCAACTGGTAAAGTAAGTGCTTACGAGCTAGCTAAAATCATATTTCCCCAACTTGAGGCCGACGATGAGCGCGTTCTGATAGGCCCAGGGGTAGGCATAGACTCGTCCGTCATAGAGATAAAGGAGGGGGTATTGGTACTTGCCTCCGACCCCATTACGGGGGCCTTAACTAGCCCTGGCAAACTGGTTGTAAACGTCAATGCAAACGATGTGGCATGCATGGGGGCATCGCCCGAGTGGTTTCTCTTGAACCTGTTTTTGCCGGAGGGCAGCGAGAAGTCCGACATGGAATCGATTATGAGTCAGGCCACGTCCGCCTGTAAGGGGTTGGGCGTTACAATTGTTGGGGGTCATACGGAGGTAACTCCCGGGTTGGATCGAACTCTCCTTTCAGGAGCGATGGTGGGTGTGGCTCGAAAAGATGAATGGGTTTCTTCCGCTGGAGCAAAGCCGGGGGATAGAATTCTGCTTACCAAGTCCGTTGCGATAGAGGGAACCTATATAATGGCTATGGATCGGGAGAAAGAATTGAGCAATTCCCTCGATTCCGAGATCGTCGAAGAAGCAAAGAAGTTTCTTGATAGGCTGAGCGTTGTGGATGAAGCTCTGAAGGCGATTTCAGTGGGCGGGGTCAATGCCATGCATGATCCCACCGAGGGAGGGCTGGTTGGAGGACTCCACGAGCTCGCAGATGCTTCCAATGTTGGGTTCTCAATAGATCGTGATAGGATCCCGGTGGCGTACGAGACAGGTAAAATCTGCGAATATTTAGGGATTGATCCATTATTGACCATAGCCTCCGGATCGCTTCTTATTTCCGTGGATCCTGAAATGGCGGACGAATTGAGGAAAGCGCTTCTTGAGAGCGGTATAGAAATTTCTGATATCGGGGAGATTTTGAGACGGAGTGAAAAAAGAGTAATGAACGGAAAAAAACTTGAGTACCCGAAGCAGGATGAGCTCTGGAGAGTTTTCTAGAGCTGATCGGATCCACCGTGTCTTGCCCAAACACTGCAAGTACCCTCTGCGGAAACCATACACGGACCTTTGGGTGAGTCAGGTGAGCAGCCGTTGAGAAAGAAAGGACACTTTTTGGGATCTATAAGTCCCTTCAGAACTTCGTCACATCTGCATCCTTTGGAGAATTCAATTTCGCGCTCCGTTTCGATATCGAACTTTTTCCTGGCGTCGTGTTTCTCGAATTTCCCTCGAAGTTCAAGTTTCGACTTGGGGATCTTTGGGAATCCCCTCCAAAAGTCGTCGGTTTTATCGAAGACTTCTTTCATCTGATTTTTCGCCCTTTCGTTTCCTTTTTCCCTGACGAATCTCTCGTATTCATTCTCGACCTCGTTTCTTCCCTCTTTCATCTGCCGGAGAAGCATTAAAACGCTCAGTAGGATGTCCAGTGGCTCGAATCCGGCGATCACTTGTGGTATTTCAAACTTTTTGCTAAGTGGTCTGTAGGGTTCCGCGCCTATTATCGTTGAGACGTGCCCGGGACAAATGTAACCGTCTATGTCGGTCTCTCCGGAAGTCAACAGGTGTTCCATGACGGGTGGCATCACTCTATGACACGTCAGGATGCTGAAGTTTTCGGGGGGCTCCCTGAGCATCTCCGCGGCCGTGGTAGGGGCGGTGGTTTCGAATCCAATGGCAACGTGAACGACTTCGCGGCCGGGATTCTGGGCAGCTATTTCTACCGCGTCCGATATTCCATACACTATTTGAACGTCCGCTCCTTTTGTCTTTGCACTCGTGAGGGAAGAGGAGCTCCCGGGAACTCTGTACATGTCCCCGAAGGTAGTGATTTTTTTTCCTTCTTCCGCCAGTTCTATTGCTTCGTCGATCTCTCTAGAGGGCGTTACGCATACTGGGCAGCCCGGGCCGGCAATCAGCTTGATTTTTTTGGGTAGAAGGTTTCGAATTCCGTGTTTGACGATGTTCATTTCGTGGGTTCCGCAGACGTTCATAAGTTTCACGGGGTTCATGTCTTCGGATAGTTTCCTTATTTTTTGGGATATTCTCTCCGCTTCTTCAGGATCCCTAAAATGGTCCGTGAGTTCTTTCATCATGCTCAACATTCTCCATGTTTTAATTAAAAATAAAAGAAGGGGCTATATGAGGATCTCCAATATGTCTCTTTCCGTGATTATCCCGACTATCTCATCATCTTTGAGTACGGGCAATCCTCCGTATCCCGTTTTTTCCATTTTCTCTGCTGCTTCTCCCAGATCTTCCTGTGGATCGGCCGTAACGGGGTCCTTGGTCATTATCTCCTTAACTTCTACGGAAAGAGCATCCCTAGCATTTTCCGTTTCCATGCGTTGAAAGACTTCGTTTGTGCCGAAGTAGTCCAGCACGTCCACGGAAGTTATTATCCCCGTCAGCTGGCCGTCTTCTATTACTGGAAGTCTTCGGAAGCCGTTTGAGATCATTTCTTTCATAACATCCATTAGGAAGAGGTCGGGCTCGACCGTAACTACTTTCCCCGTCATGAATGCTTGAACTTCCACATGAGCGGGATTGGGTAGATATTTGGCGAAATCCCTTTCCGTTACGATTCCTATAACTCTATCCTCTTTATCCACTATGGGCGTTCCACCAACTCCGGTATCCTCCATTTTTTTGGCTACATCGGATATTGAGTCTTTACTGCTTGCATAGGGTGTATCAGGATTCATTATCAGCTTGGACGAGTCATTTACGGCGGAGAGAAAATTACCGTCGTGCTTGTTTTCGATTATTCCGTGTTTTTTCCCACCCCCCAAGAAATCTACAATATCTCTTGAAACAACCATGCCTTGAAGTTTTTCCGTTCCAGGAGAGGTAACGG
>JBKHIS010000082.1:0-4494 GCA_046538535.1 Hadesarchaea archaeon
AACAACCCGCAAAAGCCGTAACGTACGGAAGAAGCTCTCCTAGCGACATATCAAGCGAACCATATACGACTACCGACATATTAACTTATTCCTCAGAATCGATTATTGAGCCTTTCTCAGAACCTATCTCTGAACCGATAAGTGAACCTGTTTCAGAACCTGTCAGCGCTTAGAATCAGACCATTGTGGGATTTAAAATTAGTTTGTAAAGTTCCTACCAGGATATTAAATGGTAATCCTACCTAGTAAAGTCGAGAAATTTATGAATCTGGGTTGCTGTGGGGATGAATGTAGTTCTTGTCCGAGATTTATCGCTACTAAGGAAGGGAGCAATATAGGATTGGAGGAGATAGCGAAGCTTTGGAAGAAGATAGGGTGGAGAGATGAGGTCGAGAACCCTAGGGATATGGAGTGTCGAGGGTGTGATTTCGTAGATCAGTGTCCATACGGGATTAAGGAATGTACGGTCGAGAAAGGTGTTGAAAATTGTGGGGAATGTGGGTGCTATCCCTGTGAGAGATTGGAAAAGGTATTCGAAAAGGTTGAGACATATAGGCGAAAATGTAGGGAAATATGTTCTGAGAATGAATATCAACTTATTGAGAAAGCTTTCTTATCTAAAAAAGAAAATCTGGACAAAATAAATGAATTGTTATAGAAATTGAAAAACGAAAGACTGGTGCAATATTCTCGGATACGACAGTTGGGAATCGATCAGCTTTCGGATTTTTCGGGTTCTAAATGTAGATGGACGGAGTCCGTATCGATTGGGATCCTATCTCGTTTTTGGCATTTTCCTTGATTCCTTGGGTTTTTGGGTTAGGTTCAGGTCTTTTGTGGGGTGGAAATATCACGCCGCGGGACCTCTGGAATTGGTTCACTGAGGACCTGAGAAAAAGGAACGTCTCCTTCGAGAAGGAAGAGAATGATGGATATGGTGCGACCGCCGGGATTTGAACCCGGGTTACCGGCATGGCAAGCTCGGATCTAAATTTAGAGATCTATAAGGACGTTAAAGAGGATTTAATAGCCAAAATAATGGATGATTTCGAAGGATTGCTTGAAATAGACAAAAATCTTTCGGGTAGAACTGTCAAGCAGCACACCAGAAACATCGAAAGATTCTTGAAGTCCGTAGATAAGCCATTGGCCAAAATCGGAAAGAAAGATATCCGGAACTGGTTGAGAAAGTGGAAAGAGGACTACGCACCGTCCACCTATGCCAACAAGGTCAAGTCCTTGAGGGTGTTTTTCCGGGACCACTTGGGCAGCGACATAGCTGAAAATCTGTCTATGCCATAACCCCAGCCGAATAATGATAGTCCACCGTCAAAAGATGATATTCAGAAACTTTACGAATCCTTGGATTCAGTACGTGACAGGACAGCTTTGTTAATGTTTGCGACCACAGGTCTCAGAAGGAACGAACTCTTCAGTTTGATCACAGACGATATAGATTTCGATAAACGCATGATCGTGCCAGGCAAGAATTTGAGAACTAAAAGATCCTATGTGACTTTCTACAATGAAGAAGCTGAAAGGCATCTAGAGAAGCATCTGAGCAACAATGATGATGGTAATGAAATTTTTTCGATAAGAGCCCGGTCGATCAACAGGATTTTCCTGAGAAATTTGAGAAAAGATGGAATCGAAAATATATCACCACAGGATTTGAGAAAATGGTTCGCCAAGGAGATGAGAGATGGAGGCGTGAGTGGAGAACATATTGATGCTTTCTGTGGTCGTCTGCCAAGATCGGTCCGCGGAAAGCACTACACGGATTATTCCCCGTCTCGGTTAAAGGAGATTTACGAGAAAGCGGATATCAAAGTTCTGGAAGGAAAATAAAGAAGTTCGATCCGAAACGACAAGTAGATTAGGCTTAGTTGTTTCTCCCAAGATAGCTCTATATCTCTCCTACTGTCCTCCTTTCAAGATTTCGATGTTCATTAAGGCTAGTTGAGTTACGATTAGGATGGTTCCTTGAGATCTTTTAATAGTTTCTTCACGTTTTCTTCTATTTTGTCTCTTACCTCTCTGAACTTTTGTATAGGACTTCCTGAAGGGTCCTCCAAGTCCCACTCGATAGTTTTCCCACCGACTGGTGCGGGACAAGCGTCCGGACCGCATCCCATAGTTATTACATAATCACTATTCCTAGCGTCTTCTGGGTCAATTATGGTTGGTTCGTGAGAGCTTATGTCGATGCCTATTTCTTTCATTACCTTCACTGCTTTCGGATTTACTTTTTCAGCAGGTTTAGAACCGCCACTACAAACTTGGACATTCTCACTTCCGTAGTGACGTGCGAAACCTTCCGCCATCTGGCTTCTGCAAGCATTCTCAACACATGCAAATAATAATTTCAATTTTCTCACCTCTGTATTGAAAAGCTAAATATCTCCATTTATGTATTTCAACGTTCTTTGATGGTCTGGGTTATTGAAAACTTTTTCTGCGCTGTTGCTTTCCAATAATTCCCCCATATACAGAAAAAGGACGTGGTCTGCTAATCTTTTTGCTTGATGTACATTGTGTGTGACAACCACTATTGTGAGTTCGTAATCATCCCTTAGATCGGTCAGCAGTTGTTCTATTTTTTCCGAGGAAACCGGATCTAGAGAGGATGTCGGTTCGTCCATGAGAATAATTTTTGGTTCGATCGATAGGGCGCGGGCGATACAGAGCCTTTGCTGTTGGCCTCCTGAAAGTTGAAATGCAGAAGTTTCAAGCCTGTCCTTGACCTCTTTCCACAATCCAACTGCCTTTAGAGACTCCTTTACGGTCCCATCAAGATCATCGTGTCCATGGGTCTTCGGGCCGTAAGTTAGATTTTCTCTGATAGACATTGGCAGCGGATTGGGTTCCTGAAAGACCATCCCTACTTTCTTTCTGACATCGAGCACTTCGACTCCTGGATCGTAAATATTTGTCCCATCTATGATGACCTCACCGTCAATTCTTGCTTCTTCAGTCCTCTCGAGGATCCGGTTAAGGCATTTTATAAACGTGGATTTGCCGCATCCAGAAGGACCCATAATTCCAGTTATCTTGTTTTCCGGAACTTTGACGGAGATGTCCTTGAGAGCGTGAAAGTCGCCATAATATGCATTCAGTTTTTTTATGTCAACAGAGGATTCACTTAGACTGTTATTCATTTTACCATTCCCTTTTGCTTCTGTAATAATTTCTGATAATGGTAGCGGTTACGAAAAATATCAACACAAACACTAGCAGAACCAAAGCTGTTCCGTAGGCCATGGTTCTGGCCGCCGCCGCATCTGGAGCTTCTGAATTTAGGGCGAATAGATGATATGGTAAGGCCATAAATTTGTCGAAAATTGAACTAGGTAATCCTCTTGTATAGAATACAGCGCCAGTGAAAAGGATCGGGGCTGTTTCTCCTGCTGCTTCTCCAACTCCAAGTATTGACCCAGTTATAATTCCTGGAAATGCAGAGGGCAAAGTCACTTTTGTTATCGTCCGCCATTTGCTTGCACCAAGAGCTGCACTAGCATCTCTGAAGGAATCGGGAACGCTTCTGAGTGCTTCAACGGAGGCGATTATCACTGTTGGAAGTGCTATTAATGATAGAGATAGTGAAGCTGAGAGAAGACTGCCCCCAAAACCTAGAAGTTTTACAAATAGAGTCATACCGAATAGACCTATAACTATGGAGGGAACACCTCTTAGATTGTAGACCGCTTGGGTTATCCATCTTGTTAATCTACTTTCTTTTGAGGAATACTCTACTAGATATATGGCAGTCATTACACCTACAGGCAGGGTTTCTACTATGACTAAAGCTATTAAATAGGTTGTTCCTACTAATGCTGGAAGAATCCCTCCGGCAGTCATGCCTTGTGTTGGAGGTTGAGTAAGAAATTCCCAGCTTATAACGCCTATTCCCTTTTCGACTATATGGAATATAATCATTCCCAAAAAACCGATTACTATTAACATTGATACTCTGGACGCCCAAAAACCGAGATTTTGAAAAATTTTTGATTTTCTCATTCTTCTATAACCCCTCTAGTCATAATTTTTTTTGCGACGTAATTTGTAACGAAAGTTGTTGTGAGAAGAATTATTCCTATTGCAAAAAGTGCGTGAAAATGTGTACTCCCGTAAGCTATTTCTCCCATCTCAGCGGCTATGGTGGCGGGCATTGGTCTGACCGGTTTGAAAATAGTTAATGGCATTATTGGGGACCCCCCGACAATCATCATTACAGCTATAGTTTCTCCTATAGCTCTCCCAAAAGCAAGAATTATTGATGAGGATATTCCCGAAGCGGCTGATGGAATTACAACTTTTGTCATAGTTTGCCAGCGGGTGGCTCCAAGAGCTAATGATGCGCTTCTATATTTTTCTGGTACAGAACTCATTGCATCTTCTGAAACGCTTATTATAATCGGAAGGACCATTATTCCCAGAATTATACCTGCTGTGAAGGCTGTTTCTCCAACCGGCAATCCAAAAGTTTCTTTCACC